>NZ_MKKG01000010.1:0-106109 GCF_001942325.1 Gordonia sp. CNJ-863 | reverse complement strand
GGTCCTGTCGGTGTGAGTGATGAGGTGTAGGGGCTTTCATCTTCACACCACAGGACCCGCCCGCATCCCCGGCTCGCCGCCGCCGAACCCGACCTACATCTTGTGCCCGGTAGAACCCGTTCTACGCACCGTCAATCAGGAAGAGCCCGATATCGTCGACTTCGTCGACGACAAAAATGTCAACGTCGTCGTTCCCATGCGCGGCGCGTACAGCTATTACACCGATTGGGTGAGGGTTGATCCGGTCCTCGGTCGCAACAAATGGACGACCTTCCTGACCAGGGAGCTCCCACCGGTCATCGATGACAAGCTCAGCACCAGCGGCGTCAATGCCATCGCCGGCATCTCGATGGCGGGAACCTCGGCGCTGAGCCTCGCCGAGGCCGCTCCCGGCCTCTACACCGCGGTGGCGTCGTACAGCGGCTGCGCGGAGACGAGCACCAACATCGGCCGACTCGCGATCCAGGCGGTGGTCGAACTCCGCGGTGGCGGTGACGTGACCAATATCTGGGGGCCGATCGGGTCGCCGGCGTGGCGGGAGCACGACCCGGTGGTCAACGCCGGCAAGCTCCGCGGGAAGTCTATCTACATCAGTTCGGGCACCGGCCTGCCCGGCCCGCACGATCGGCTCACCGGCGCGGGGATCGATGGCGACACCGTCATCTACGCCGATCAAATAGCGGTGGGCGGTGCCATCGAGGCGGCGACGTATCACTGCACGCAGAACCTCGAGAAGAGGCTCAAGCAGCTACGCATCCCCGCGACGTTCGATTACGAGCCCGGGACGCATTCGTGGCCGTATTGGCAGGACCAGCTGGCCAAGTCGTGGCCGATGCTCGAGCGTGCTCTGACCCGCTGATCGACCGGCTGGACGCCGGTGAGGCGTGTTCATCTGCAACGATGAGTCGCGTGACTGTGACACCCGGTGCGCCGAGCCCGATCGGCAGCCTCCCGAATCTGCGTGACCTCGGCGGCTGGCGGACCGCCGACGGGCGAGTGGTGCGATCCGGGTTGCTGTTCCGGTCGACGGACTTCTCGTCGCTCACCGACTCCGATGTCGCCGCCCTCGAGGGCCTCGGCCTGCGCACGGTCTACGACCTCCGTTCGGTGCACGAGAGGGAGGCCATCCCGGACCCGTCCCTGCCCGATGTCACCGAGGTCGGGCTCGACGTGCTCGCCGACGCGCAGATGTCGATCCCGGCCAACATCGGTGCCGTACTTGCCGATCCGGCCGTGGTCGCCCAGGCCGACGAGGTCCTGTCCGGCGGCAAGGCGCGCGAGATGATCTCCGGGACCTACCGCGAGATGATCACCCTGCCGAGTGCCACCGCCGCCTACTCGGAGTTCTATCGCGGACTCCTCGGCGACGCGCCGAGCCCGATTCTCTTCCACTGCACGACCGGCAAGGACCGCACCGGTTGGGCCGCCGCGGCATTTCTCACCCTGGTCGGGGTGGGTGAAGAGGACGTCTACCGCGACTACCTGCTGACCAACGAGCGCCTCATCCCGGCGCTGAAGCACATCTTCGACGGCTTCGCGGCCGCGGGCGGCGACCCGCAACTTCTCGTCGGCGTTCTCGGCGTCGACGCGGGATACCTCGACGCGGCCTTCGACGAGGTGCGGACCAGATACGGCGGCATCGAGGGGTACTTCAGCGAGGCGCTCGGAATCGGTACCCGCGAGCAGGACAAGATCCGCGAACGTTTCCTCGTCGAGGCCTGACCCGGCCTATCGGAAGACCATGCACGTGGCCGTGGCGCGTGCGACCAAGGTCTGCGTACCCGGTCGGACACGCCTCCCGGGCGATCGGGCTATGTATAGTCGCATAGACCACCCGGACGAGATGAAGGAGCAGGTCATGGCGCCGCATTCCGCCGAATCCGTCATCTCCGGTTCGGATGAGCGTGGTCCGCGTGAGCGGATGATCGTCCATGCCGCGGACCTGATCGGCCGCGACGGTGTCGCCGGGACCTCGATCGGCGACGTCATCTCCGCGAGCGCCGCGCCCCGCGGGTCCATCTACCACCACTTTCCCGGCGGCAAGACGCAGCTCATGACCGAGGCGGTCCGGTACGCGGGAGACTTCATCGCCGAGCGGCTCGCGCGCCGGGCCACGCTCACCCCCGCCGAGACGGTTCGCGAGATCGGCGGCGTGTGGCGGCGCATGCTGGTCAACACCGACTTTCAGTTCGGTTGCCCGGTCATGGCCGGCGGCCTGGCGCGTCGCGGCGAGCCCGAGGTGGCCGACACCGCCGCCGAGATCCTCCGCCGCTGGGCCGATCTGATCACCGCCCGGCTCGTCGTCGACGGTGTGGACAGCGAGCGCGCCGATTCGCTGGCGAACCTGATCGTGGCCGCCATCGAGGGGGCGGTCGCACTCTGCCAGACGCAGCGCAGCGTCGAACCGCTCGATCGCGTCATCGCCGAACTGGCCGCGCTCTGCGACGCCGCGGTCTACCGGTAGGCATTCCCGCCGGTTCTGACGAACCCGCAGACCTGGTCATCTGTACGTCGTTGGCTTGCGGCGGGCTCCGTAGTAGGTTCACGGTGGCGCCACCTCGGTGGCAGTACGCCGTGTGAACGACGCTGGGCCGAGTTCGGGAGGGGACACGATGACGCCGGTCTTCCGGCATGAGCTGGGCTCGGACTTCGACCGCCTCCACCCCAACGTCGCATGGCGTTACGGCATCGACTCCACCTCCGGGGTCGCCCAGATCTGCCACGGCATGTACGAGTCGGTGTACGTGTCCTCGGTCCTGCCCCCACCGGCTCTCTGGCACTACGCCAAGCGGAACGCCCTGCCGTCCAAGACCAGTCGGATGGTCCCGTTCACCCAGGCCTACTACTGCTACGTCGATGAACTCGAGCGCGAGTCCCTCGCGGTACTGCGGACCTTCCGGTACACGACCGGCCCGCGCAAGCTCAACTCCCTCCTCGTCGCGGGACGCAGCGGACTCGTCGACTACTTCGGCGACGGACCCGAGTTCCTCTATCCGATCGAGCCGTCGGTGACCCCGGCCGGCGAGCTGCTCCTCGAGAGCGGACCGATGCGCTGGCTGGGGCGCGGACCGAAGGTGGGCATGAAGGGCCTCTTCACCGCGCAGATGAACTACATCGAGGGGTGGGACGAGAAGCGCGAACGCTTCCGCTGTGACATGACGGTTCGCAATCCGGTCATCGGCGAGATCATGCATTTCCGAGGATGGTTCACGGCGGCGGACCAGGCGTGCACACTCCGCGACATCCCCGACGAGGCGTGGCCGGTGAACCTCGTCGACCGGGAGAGCTGATCCCCGTCGAGGCGCGAGCTGGGTGAACCTGGTCACCCGACCAGGACGAATCCCGACGGCGCACGGTTCGGTGTGTGCCCGCGGAGGCCGGACGGTAGGTTCACCCCATGCTGTCTCCGCGAACATCGAATTCCACATCGCCGCCCCGGTCTCGGTGGTGATGGAAGTACTCATGGACATCGAGTCCCTCCCCGAGTGGTCGGGCCCCCACAAAGAGGCCGAGATCATCGACGAGCACGACGACG
Source organism: Gordonia sp. CNJ-863 (assembly GCF_001942325.1). Taxonomy (NCBI): domain Bacteria; kingdom Bacillati; phylum Actinomycetota; class Actinomycetes; order Mycobacteriales; family Gordoniaceae; genus Gordonia; species Gordonia sp. CNJ-863. The sequence goes on along the minus strand of NZ_MKKG01000010.1, from coordinate 102,574 downwards.
GCGCACCGAGGACCGTGCGCATGGTGGTCACCGCGGCGGGTATCTCCGACGAACAGACCTGTACGTACGAGTGGACCGACACGACCTGCGAATGGCGCCTGATCAAGTCGAATCAGCTCAGTGAACAGCGCGGCAAGTACACCGTCACCGCGACCGACACCGGTTCGCACGTGCACTTCGACCTGGAGGTCGATCTCAAGATCAAACTGCCCGGATTGATCGTCAAGCGCGCCCAGAAGATGGCCGTCGACACCTCGCGCAAGGGGCTCACCGCCGAAGCCGAGAAGCGCGCCGCCGGCTGAGCAAACCGCGCCCGAACCGGGTCGCCGTCATCCGGACGGTGTCGACCCGACGATCCCCCGGGTGGCCCGCGCGGACCGCGGGTACCCTGGGATCGTCATCAGCCCAGCCGTTGCACCATGGAGGCCAAATCCCTTGAAAATGAACAAATTTGCCGTCCGGGCGTTGGTCTTCCTCGCCGGTGGCGCCGGTTGTGTCGCATTCGCCGGGTTGTCCGGTGAGGGTGTCGCATCGGCTGTTCAGTGCACGGCGTCGAACGGGCAACAGATCGAACGGGTCGTAGGTGCGAGCGGTTGCGGCGCCAAGGCCGGATTGGGTAGCCGCGCGACCGCCGAGGACCGCAGTGGCAACGGCACGGCCATCTCCGTGTCGGACAACGGCGGCAACGCCTCGTCGTACAACCTGCAGCCGGGCTCGTCGGCCCTCGCAGGTGCCAACTCGCGCGGCGTGGCGTACTCGGTGACCACCGGTCCCAAGGCGCTGTCGATCGCGCAGGCGCGGCGCGGCGGCACCACGGTGGCGGTCGGCGGCTGGGGTGGCCAGGCCTACGCCGGACCCGACGGCGCGGTGTGCAGCGGCGGCTTCGCGGCGGCCTTCGATTCGGTTACCGGTAAGGCCTGCCTGCATTCGGGTTCCATCGATCTGCGCAACTGACCGGTCGGCTCGTCCACCGATCTGAGACCAAACCCGCCCGACGCGGCGCGTCGTTCACCGGCGCGTCGGGCGTGGTCCACCCGGTCGTCCTATCGTTGGGATCGTGACCGATCTACACGACGCAGACCCCCACGTCGGCCCGGACTTCAGTGTCCTGAACGGCCGAGAGGCACTTCAGCAACTCGTCGACCTGCACGATGTCACCCAGTTCACCGTGAACGACGACGATGACGACGACCCCGTCCTGCTGACGCTGCCGCATCGCAACGTGGTCGACACCTGGCGTCAGGACTACCCGTACTCCGAGCGCATGAGCCGGCGCGAGTACGAGGTCACCAAACGTCGCCTGCAGATCGAGTTGCTCAAGCTCCAGAAGTGGTCCAAGCAGACCGGGCAGCGCCACCTGCTGGTCTTCGAGGGTCGTGACGCCGCCGGCAAGGGCGGCACGATCAAACGCTTCAACGAACACCTCAACCCGCGTGGTGCTCGCGTGGTCGCCTTGGAGAAGCCGAGCGAGCGCGAGGCGACCGAGTGGTACTTCCAGCGCTACGTCCAGCACCTGCCGGCCGGTGGCGAGATGGTCTTCTTCGACCGGTCCTGGTACAACCGGGCCGGCGTCGAACGCGTCATGGGTTTCTGTAATCCGCAGCAGTACACACAGTTCATGTCGCAGGTCCCGGCCTTCGAGAAGATGCTCGTCGACGACGGCATCAACCTGGTGAAGTTCTGGTTCTCGGTGACCCCGCTCGAGCAGCGCACGCGGTTCGCCATCCGCCAGATCGATCCCGTCCGGCAGTGGAAGCTCTCGCCGATGGACCTCGCCTCGCTCGACAAATGGGACGCCTACACCGAGGCCAAGGAGGCGATGTTCGCCGCCACCGACACCGACCACGCGCCGTGGACGGTGGTGAAGTCCAACGACAAGAAGCGTGCCCGCATCAATGCGATGCGGTACGTGCTCAGCCTGTTCGAGTACGACGGCAAGAACCACGACTTCGTCGGTCGACCGGATCCGCTGATCGTCGGGCGTGCCGCGGACGTCGTCGGGGAGTAGCAGTCGGGGCTCGGTAGCCTCGTGGGGTGCGAAGCTTTCTGAGTGCTCTGATGACGCTCGTCGCGATGGCGGCGACCGTGCTCGCGGTCCCGGCTCTGTGGCTGGACCTGCGTATCGTCGACCAGGACGGATTCGTCTCCACCGTCGCGCCGATGGCCGAGAACCAGAAGGTGAAGGACTACCTCGCCGACGAGATCGCCGCCCAGGCCACCGCCCGCACCGATCTCCCGATCGCGGGTGCGCTGGTGCGTCCGCTGGCCGCGACGTACACCGACAGCGAGCAGTTCCGGCTCGACTTCGCCGATGTGGTCGGCCAGCAGCACGCCTGGCTGTTCACCGAACCCGCACCGGGTGAGGACACGTCCGTCATGCAGCTCGACATCACCGCGATGATCAACCGGGCGCTCAATCTGACCGGCACCCCGAACGAGATCTCGGGACCGGTCGTCGTCGAATTGACCAACGGGGCTTCGGGTCTCGAGGCCGGTAGATACGCCGAGGTCGGCAGCCAGATCACCATGCTAGCCCGGGGTGCGGCGGCGGTCGCGGTCATCGCCGGACTCCTCGCCCTTCTGCTCGCGCACCGGCGCAGCACGGTCTTCGCCTGGCTCGGGCTGGGCGCTGCCGCGGCCGGGGTCGCGAGCTGGGTCATCGGCCTGTTCTTCGCCGACCGCGCCAAGCAGGAGGTCGCGGGTGCCGAATCATCGGGTCGGCAGGTGGCCGAGCTGATCATCGACGGGGCCTACTCCGACCTCACCCAGGTCGCGCTGATCGTCGGCGGGGTGGGCGTCGCGATGGTCGTTGTCGGGCTCATCGGCCGGATGGTCTTCGCGGGCCGGCGCTGAGCCGTCCCGCTCCCTCCAGCCGCGAGCGAAGCGAGCCTCTCAGTGCCCGGCGAAGGCCTCGGCGAGCCACCAGGATCCGCCGTCGTTCGTGATCTTGGCGTCGATGACCAGCGGGCCGGACGGTTCGGGGGAGTCGAGTGAGGCGACCCAGCGTCGAACCTCGTCGAGGTCGTCGAACCCGGTGACCGTCACGCCCGTCGCGCCGTGGCCGCGGGCGATGGCGGCGATGTCGGTCTCGGGGAAGGTCACCGTCGTCATGTCGGCGTCGCCGAAATGGTGTACCTCGGCGCCGTACGCGGAGTCGTTGTAGACGATCACGACGAGCGGAAGTGCCAGGCGGACGGCGGTTTCCAATTCGGAGATCGCCATCAGGAAACCGCCGTCACCGGTGCCGAGGACAGGCAACCGGGCGGGTTGGGCGATCGCCGCGCCGATGGCCGTGCCCAGTCCGACGCCGATCGACTGGAATGCCTGGGTGAAGCAGAAGCCGAACTCGTCGGGCACCGACAGATGCGTCGACGGGTACCCCATGAAATTGCCCGAGTCGATGGACAGGATGCGGTCGGCAGGCAGGATCTCGTCGAGAGCAATGCTCAACGCGCGCGGATCGATTCGGCCGTCGACAGGCTCGGCGGTGACCGGGACGTCCTGCCACCGCGCCGACGCGGCGATCCGTTCGGCCACATCATCGGTCCGGTATCCGTTGTGCGACAGCGGATCACCGGAAAGTGCGGCGAGCGCGTCGGCTGCGGTTGCTGCGCAGTCTCCCACCACGCCGACGTCGACCGGGCGGTGCGCGCCGATCGCCTCGACCTCGACATCGACCTGGGCCACCACGGTCTGGTCGCCGATGAGCCGGCCGTGCCGCATCGTCCACATGTTGAGCGCGCATCCCCACCCGACGATGAGGTCGCGCCGGCGATGAGCTCCGCGGTCGTCGGCGACGAGAAGCCGCCGGAGATGCCCAGCGAGAACGGATTTCCGGCGAAGAGGCCGTTGGCGACCGCCGACGTGGCGAGCAGCGCACCACTTGCCTCCGCGAGCTCCGCGATCTGCGGACCGGCCTCACGACCGCCCCGTCCGGCGACGAAGACCGGCCGGCGGGCCGCGCGAATCGCCGCGACGAGGGTTTCCGCCGACGCGGCGTCGGGCCGGATCCGCGGTGCCCCGAACGAAGCGGCGACCGGCCCGGGCACCTCGACCGGTGCCGCGGCCACGTCGATCGCGATGTTGAGCACGACGGTCCGGCGCTGGGTCACTGCGGTCCGGTACGCCCGGGTCACATCGGCGACCACGGTGTTCGGGCCGTAGACGCGGTCGCTCACCGCGCCCACGCTCGTCGCCAGTTCGTCCTGGTCGATCCGGAAGTTCGACTGCAGCGCGGCAGCCGGGGCGTCGGCGGTCAGCACGATCATCGGGGTACGACTCTTCGCCGCCTCGCCGATGCCGGTGACCGCGTTGGTCAGACCGCAACCCTGGTGCACCGTCAGCACACCCACCCGTCCAGACATGCGCGAGTAGGCGTCGGCCATGGAGGCCGCGCCACCCTCGTGGCGTGCCGCGGTGAATCCGACCCCGCCGGCGCGCAGCGCGTTGGTCATGACGAAGTTGCCGCTGCCGACGACCCCGAACGCGTGACCGACGCCCAGATCGGCGAGAACACGGCCCGCGACGTCGGCGACCGTCGGGCCGTACGTTGTCGCTGAGGCCGTCACGCCGATCAGCTCTCGACGATGGCCAGCACCCGCGACGGGCTGCCGGTACCGCCGACGATCGGGAGCGGACTGACGACGATCACGGCACCGGTGGCGGGCAGCGCACCGAGGTTCCGCAGCGAGGTGAGGCCGTACTTGTCGTTTCCGAGGAAGTGGTAGTGGACGGGGAAGGCCGGCTCGAAACCACCTGCGAGACCTGCGTCGACACCGACGGTCTCGACGCCGAGTCCGGTGATCTGCCGCTGCACGGCCAGCCACTCGGCGCATTCGACCGAGACGCCCGGGGTGTGCGAGCCGGTCTCGTCGGCGTTGAGGAACTCCGCTTCCGACCCACCTCGTGATTCCCATCCGGTGCGCAGCAGGAGCCAGGCACCCGGCAGCAGTTCGCCGTGCTCGGCCTCCCATGCTTCGACGTCGGCGACCTCGAGCAGATAGTCGGGGTTGTCGGCGACCTTCGCGGTCAGGTCGAGGACGGCTGCCGGACCGATCAGCCGCTGCACGGGGATCTGGGAGACGTCGTCACCGTCGCGACCGCTGATCCAGTGGATCGGTGCGTCGAGGTGGGTGCCGATGTGCTCGCCGGTGTGGATGTTGTTGTGCCGCCAGTATGGTCCGGGTTCGTTGTAGGCGCTGACCTCTTCGAGGCTGAAGTCGATCAGGTTCGCGAACGGGGCCGGCAACCGCAGGGCTGGGGTCGAACTCGACAGCGGGGTGGTCAGGTCTATCACCCGGAGGGATCCGTCGGCGAGGCCGGTGAGGAAACCGGGCAGGGCGGTGGCGGTCACTTGCGCGCGCCCCGCCAGTTCATGCCCCAGCCGTAGGCCTCGTCGATCTTGTCCTGAGCGCCTCGGATGTAGCGCACCTCGCGGTTGATCACCAGTTCGCCGCCGCGGTTCTCGAGCAGCGCGATGGCGCAGGAGATCGCGGACTGGTCGGCCTCGTCGAGTCGGACCTCGATCTGCGGTCCGCTGACCGGCGACAACGTGACGACGCCGTTGGCGCTGGCCCAGTTCGGCGTGCCCTCGTAGATGTAGGCGAAGATCAGGATTCGACGGATTCGGTTCGTGGCGGCGAGGTCGATGTACATGTTCTCGCCGCCGGCGCCGCTCCGGTCATCACCGTCGAGGTAGATGATCGGCTCCCCGTCGCGGGGAGCCCGGAACGAATTGCCCAGGGCCTGGACGATTCCCTTGCTGCCGTCGGTGAATTCCCACAGGCAGGCGAGGTCGAGGTCGATGCCCTTGGCCTTGCGGAAGAAGCCGCCGCCGGAGGAGTTCGCGGTCCAGCTGAGGTTGACGCGCACCTGACCGGTGGCCGCGCCCTGCTTGCTCAACGAGATGCTCGGCGCCGACTTGGTCAGCGTGATCTTGGAGAGCGACACCGGCTGGGCCGGCGGCTGCTGGCCGTGACCCGGAGCCGGAGGCTGTGCGGGCGGTTGCGGGGGTTGGGCTTTCGGGCGCTTGGTGTAGTCGATCCCCATCAGGTTTCCTCATCTCGTCGTGGGCGGCATCGTTGTCGGTCGCGGTGATCTGCTGCCCAGGGTAGTGGAGCTGCGACCTCAATCCGCCTGAGGAGCGAGCGTCCGCCACAGGAACTCGAACGCGAGCGCGGACTTGAACGCTGCCTGTTTGTTGTCCGCGGCGCCGCCGTGGCCGCCCTCGATGTTCTCGTAGTAGAGAACCTGGTGACCGCTTTCCTCCAGCCGCGCAACGAGTTTGCGGGCGTGGCCGGGATGGACGCGGTCGTCGCGGGTGGACGTCGTGACCAGGATCGGCGGGTACGAGGCGCCGGGATCGATGTTCTGGTATGGCGAGAACGGCTTCATGAACTCCCACTGTTCGGGATCGTCGGGGTCGCCGTACTCGGCCACCCACGACGCGCCGGCGAGGAGCAGGTGATAGCGCTTCATGTCGATCAGCGGGACCTGACACACCAACGCGCCGAAGAGTTCCGGGTATCGGGTGAGCATGACGCCCATGAGGAGTCCGCCGTTGGAACCGCCCTGTGCGCCCAGCTGTTCCGGAGTGGTGAGGCCCCCGTCGACGAGGGCACGTGCCACGGCGGCGAAGTCCTCGTACACCTTGTGGCGTCCGGCCTTCTGCGCCTGCGTGTGCCACGACGGACCGTATTCGCCACCGCCGCGAATGTTCGCGATGACGTAGATGCCGCCGCGCTCGATCCAGTTCTTGCCCGACAACGAGAGGTAACTGGGTGTGAGCGAGTTCTCGAACCCGCCGTAGCCGTAGAGCAGGGTGGGACCGCTGGTCACCTCCCGTCACGGATCACGAAGTAGGGAATCTGTGTTCCGTCGTCGGAAGTGGCGAAATGCTGCTCGGCGATCACCGATTCGGAGTCGAAGTACGTCGGGCTGCGCTTGATGACCTCCGGCGCGGTCCCGTTGCTGTGCAGGAGGCTCGGCGGATCGGTGAACGAGGTGGCCATCCAGAACACCTCGTCACTCTCGTCCGGATCGGTGTCGAGCACGGACACGGTGGCGAGGCCCGGGAGGCCCGGGAAGTCGATGACCTCCCAGCTGCCGAGCTTGCGCACCTCGACCATGGTGTGCACGTCGTGCAGCGTCACGATGATGAGTTGCGAACGCGTGTAGGCATAGTCGACGAGACTCGTGTGGGCATCCGGGGTGAACAGCACGGTCGCCTCGCGGCCACCGGCCCGGTAGTCGTCGTAGTCGAAGGCCAGCAGGGTGCCCGGCGCATGGGTCGTACCGTCGACCGTCCACTCCGACCGCGTCATCACCAGCAGCCAGTTCATCCGCACACCGGCGTGGGCATCGGTCGGGACGTCGATGAGTTCCGTTTCGCCGTCGCGTAATTCGAACATGAGCGAGTTGAAGAAGTCCGTCGAACGCAAGATGAAATGTCGCTCGAAGCCGGGGGTGTCGTCGTAGATCGCGTGCACCGACACGTCGCTCTTCTCGCCGGCGAAGACGGTGGTCGCGGCCTCCAGCGGGGTGCCCCGCGACCAGCGTTTGACCACGCGGGGATAGCCGGAGTCGGTCAACGACCCGACGCCGTCCGGTTGATCGCCGAAATCGGTTCCGACATAGACGGTGTCGCGGTCGATCCAGCGCACACTCGACTTGTTCTCCGGCAAGGAGAAGCCGTCGGTGATCCACTGCCGCGTCGGGATGTCGAACTCGCGGATCACGCTCGCGTCGGCACCGCCCCGCGACAGCGAGACCAGCGCGCGTTCGTACTCGGGACGGAGCACCGTGGCCCCCGACCACACCCAGTTCTCGTCCTCGGTGCGCGCGAGTTCGTCGACGTCGAGGATGATCTCCCACTCGGGCGCATCGGTCACGTAGGACTCCAGCGTCGTCCGCCGCCAGAGCCCGCGGGGATTGGTCGCGTCGCGCCAGAAGTTGTAGAGGAACCCACCGCGACGCCGGACGAACGGAATCCGGTCGTCGGTGTCGAGGATCGCCAGCGCCGACGCCTCCATGTCGCGGAAGCGGTCCGACGACGAGAGCTTCTCGACGGTCGGGTCGTTGTGGGAGCGTACCCAGGCCAGCGCGTCGTCGCCGGTGACGTCCTCGAGCCAGAGGAACGGATCGTCGGTGTCGGTGCTGGTGGAGATGCCGTCGGCGTGCTCGGTCATGGCGTCCAACTTACGCGGGACGGGTGCAGGTCACCGCCGGTGCGGGACCCGCCCTCGTCACGTCTGTGCCCATCCAGGCCGAAATCGTGCCGGTGGACCACGGAATGTGCACGTCAGGGCGTCTTCGCGGTATCTTTCTCCGCGAGGATGAGGAGATCCGCATGCCCACTACCGATTCGGTCCCTGTCCGACGCTCCGGCCCCGACACCGACTCCGCCGCGGGGCGACAATCACGATGGCGCGGCCCGGGATGGGGACGCGTGTCACTCGCGGCCTGCTCGGCCCTGTCGGTGATCGCCCTCGTCGCTGCGTGCGACACGGCCTCGTCCGGCACCGGCAACCCGCCGACCGAACCGTCGGGGGCGTCGGCGCTGGTGAACCCGAACGCCGTGGACGCGATGCCGCTACCCGACGGTGCGGTGGACAAAGCGGTCGGGCAGCTCGACGGGCTCGCCGAGTCGTTGATGTCGTCGACGGGTCTGCCCGGACTCGCGGTGGCGGTGGTGTCGGGCGGAGAGACGAAGTATGCGAAGGGGTTCGGGGTCAAGGACCTGACGACCGGGCAGAAGGTCGATCCGAACACGGTCTTTCAGCTCGCGTCTGTGTCGAAGTCGGTCGGATCGACGGTGGTCGGCGCGGCGGTCACCGACAAGACGGTTGCCTGGGGCATGCCGATCGTCGAGGGGCTGCCCTGGTTCGCGCTCGCCGAACCGTACGTCACCCGGACCGTGACCGTCGGCGACATGTACTCGCACCGATCCGGTCTGCCCGATCACGCCGGCGACAAGCTCGAGGACATGGGCTACTCGCAGACCGAAATCCTCCAGCGGCTTCGGTTCATGCCTCTCGACCCGTTCCGGATCAGCTACGCGTACACCAACTTCGGTGTCACCACCGGTGGTGAGGCAGTCGCCGCGAAGGCGGGCAAGGACTGGCCGACGCTGTCGCAGGACCTCATCTACGGGCCGCTGGGCATGACCAGCACCAGTTCCCGCTACGCCGACTTCGAGAAGCGGGCCGACCGAGCCGTCGGGCACATCAAGATCGACGGCAAGTGGGCCAAGACCGACATCCCCCGTGACCCCGACGCCCAGTCGCCGGCCGGCGGGGTGAGCTCCACGGTCAACGACATGGCCGTCTGGCTGAAGATGGTTCTGGCGCAGGGCAAGCACAACGGCGCCGAGATCGTCGCGCCGGACGCCCTGCTGCCGGCGGTCTCTCCGCAGATCGTGTCCAACCCGCCGGCGTCGCCGGACGACCGTGCCGGGTTCTACGGGCACGGCTTCAACGTCGGCGTCACCACCGATGCGCGCACCCAGTTCAGCCATGCCGGCGCCTTCGCCTCGGGTGCTGGAACCTCGTTCTCGATCCTGCCGTCCGCGGACACGGCGATCGTGGTGCTGTCCAACGCCGCACCCATCGGGGCGGTCGATGCACTCGCCGCGGAGTTCATGGATCTCGTGCAGTTCGGTGAGATCCGCAGCGACTGGCGTGCGCTGTACGCCAAGGCATATGCGCCGCTGAGTGTGCCCAGCGGCGACCTCGTCGGAAAGCAGGCACCGGCGAATCCTGCTCCGGCCCAGCCGTTGCCGACATTCGTCGGCACATATGCCAACGCAGTCTACGGACCGGCCGAGGTCGTCGAACGGGACGGCAAGCTGTTCCTCGAGATGGGTCCCGGTGGAGTCCGCAAACACGAACTCGCACACTGGGATCGGAACATCTTCACCTTCACCCTGCACGACGAGAACGCCGAACTCGGCAGCATCTCCCAGGTGACCTTCGACGGCCCGAAGATGACGATCGAGTACTACGACGACGAAGAGAGCGACGGGGTCTTCCTGCGCAGCTGAGGCCGGTTCAGCGGCCCGTCCGGCCGTCGACGCCCTCGCGGATGATGTCGAGATGGCCTGCGTGGCGGGCGGTCTCCTCGATCATGTGGGTCAGCGCCCACCGCATCGACGGTGAGGATCGTCGGCCGGCGGCCCTGGGCGCGGGCTCGCCGAGGTCAGCGTAGGCCTCGATGACCGCGTTCGCCTCGGCCACCGCCTGCCGGTAGCCGGCCTGGATGCCGGGCACCGTATCCGACTCCCCGCAGGTGAACGTCGCCTTCCAGTCGGCGGTGTCCTCGCCGAGGAAGAAGAACCGTTCGACGAAGGTCAGGTGCCGCACCAGCCCGAGGAGGTTGGTGCCCGACGGCACGGCGGCTGCGCGCGCGTCGGCCTCGTCGACACCGTCGAGTTTCGACACCGCCGACGAGCGCAGGTAGTCGAGGAAGCCGACGAGAACTTCCTTCTCCGTTCCGCCGGTCGCCGGCGGCGGTGTGTCCTTGCGGCGAGGAGCCATGGGGTCACCATAGGCGGGAGCACGGCGCACTTGTCGCGTATCGGTGCGGTCGGCGCCACGACACGCGACAGCTACCGCGGCGTCAGCTGGCCGGGCCGCTCACCGACGACGAGACCGCGAGGGGATCGGGCACCTCGCCGGTGCGGATCGGGCACCGCGTGTGCGAGTAGATCGTCGGCATGCAGAGGTTGCAGTGCACGCACTTCGACGTCGTCGACGGGTCTGCGGCGATCCGCAGCGGCAGATCCGGCTCACGGAGGACCGCCCGGCCCATCGCCATGAATTCGAACCCCTCGGCCATCGCGGTGTCCATCGAGGCCCGGTCGGTGATTCCGCCGAGCAGGATCATCGGCAGGTCGACGGCCTTCCGCAGTTCCCGCGCGAGCGGCAGCAGGTAGCCGTCGTGGTACTGATAGTGCTTGAGGAAGATCGGCGCGAAAGCCTTGAGCCCGTACTTCATCGGACCGGAGAAGGCGGCGGCGAACTCCTTGCGCGGCGCCTCGCCGTGGAACAGGTACATCGGGTTGAGCAGCGAGCTGCCCGCGGTGGGTTCGATGGCGTCGAGATGGCCGTCGGACTCCAGCAGCTGCGCCACCTGGCAGGCCTCGTCGACGTTGAAGCCGCTGAGCTTGGCGCGGCCCTTCGTTCGTGCCTCCGGCGACCGTTCGATGTCGGGCTTGCCGACGCCGTCGTAGGTGTTGAGCTTCACCCAGATCGCGGCCTCGTCCCCGACCTCCTCACGCACGCTCTCGACGACCTCGCGTGCCATACGCGCGCGGTTGACCAGGCTGCCGCCGTACCCGTCGCGGCGGTGGTTGAGCAGGGGAGACAGGAAGCTGGAGATGAGATAGTTGTGGCCGCAGTGGATCTCGAGCCCGTCGAAGCCGGAGTCGACGGCGATGCGGGCGGCCTGCCGGAACTTCACCCGCAGCTCGGCGATGTCGGAGACGCTCGCCTTGTGGGTCAACGACATCCCCATCGGCGCGGGGATTCGGCCCGGACCCCAGGCCTTGGCACGGTTCGACACCGAGTTCGCGACCGCGCCGGCGTGGCCGAGCTGTGCGGCGGCGAGTGCGCCTTCGGAGTGGATGGCGTCGGTCAGCTTGCGCAGTCCGGGCATCGCCTCGGGACGCATCCAGATCTGGTGGCGGTCGGTGCGGCCCTCCGGTGAGACCGCGCAGTAGGCGACGGTGCTCATCGCGACACCGCCGGCCGCGACCTCACGGTGGAACTCGACGAGTTCGTCGGTGACGAGCGCGTCGGGCGTCATGCCCTCGAAGGTGGCGCACTTGATCAGTCGGTTCCGCAGGGTGAGCGGGCCGAGCTGTGCTGGGCTGAACGGTCCGGCGTCGGGGCTGTCCACGTCGGTTCCTCTCAATCGGTTTCTTGTTCGGACGGGCTGGGGTCTGGTGGCGCCGACAGTCCCGCGGTGACGAACCCCGCGAGGGCGTCGACGGCCTGGGCGTCGAGTGGCTCGGAGCTGCCGAAGCGCAGGAGGATCAGCTGGAAGGCGAGTGCCCAGCGGCGCCGTGCCGCGCGGGAGGGCAGTCCGGGGATGGCGTCGAGCAGGAGGTCGGCGAACGGATCGAGGCCGAACCACCGGGCGGTCCAGCCGACCGTCGGGTGGGTCAGCACGAACCGCGACAGCAGGCGCAGGTGTAGGTGCCCGGTCGGATCGCACTGGAGATCGACGAACGGCGCGAGCAAGACGTCGACGACGTGGCGCACCGAATCGTTCTCGGGATCGATCGAGGCCAGCGCGTCTGCCCAGCACGGTGCCAGCCGGGATTCGAGAAGGGCGATGGTCAGATCGTCCTTGGTCCCGAAGTGGTAGTGCACGGCCGCGGGGTTTGCGTCGGCGGCGGCGCAGATCGCGCGGACCGACACCTTGTCGTAGCCCTCGGCCAGGAACAACCGTTCGGCGACGACGAGCAGGGTCTCGCGGGTACCGGGCGAGCCGGTCCCGGACGGCGTCGCGTCGGTGGTCTGGGTCACAGTGGGATGGAACCACAGATCAAACAGCGTTTCAAACAGTGATTGAAATCGTGGTGGTGTTACCAGGGAGTAGCGGGACGGACTGCGACGGACCATCGACGGGACGTAGGGTGGCAGGCGTGGCTGAACACTTTCAAACAGTTGTATTGGGTGCAGGTCCAGGTGGGTACGTAGCCGCGATCCGGTCGGCTCAACTGGGCATGAAAACCGCTGTCATCGAGGAGAAGTACTGGGGCGGTGTGTGTCTCAACGTCGGATGTATCCCGTCCAAGGCGTTGCTCCGTAATGCCGAACTGGCACACATCTTCAATCACCAGGCCAAGACCTTCGGCATGAGTGGCGACGTGTCCTTCGACTTCGGCGCGGCGTTCGACCGCAGCCGCAAGGTCTCGGACGGCATCGTCAAGGGCGTCCACTACCTGATGAAGAAGAACAAGATCACCGAGATCGACGGTTACGGCGTGTTCACCGATGCCAAGACCATCAAGGTCCGCGGCGGAGACGCATCTGATTCCACAGATCAGGAGATCACCTTCGACAACGTCATCATCGACACCGGCTCGACCGTGAAGCTCCTGCCGGGCGTCGAATTGTCGGAGAACGTGGTCACCTACGAAACCCAGATCCTCACCCGGGAGCTGCCCGAATCCATCGTCATCGTCGGCGCGGGTGCCATCGGTATGGAATTCGGCTACGTGCTCGCCAACTACGGCGTCGACGTCACCATCGTCGAGTTCCTCGACCGCGTCCTGCCGAACGAGGACGCCGACTCGTCGAAGGCCGTCGCCAAGGAATACAAGAAGCTCGGCGTCAAGCTGCTCACCTCCACCAAGGTGCAGTCGGTCACCGACAACGGCGACAGCGTCACCGTCAGCTACAAGGACGCCAAGGACAAAGAAGGCGAGCTGACCGTCGACAAGGTCCTCATGTCCGTCGGTTTCGCCCCCCGCGTCGAGGGTTTCGGTCTGGAGAAGACCGGCGTCGAACTCACCGATCGCGGCGCGATCGCCATCGACGACCACATGCGCACCAATGTCGAGGGCATCTACGCCATCGGTGACGTCACCGCCAAGCTGCAGCTCGCCCACGTTGCCGAAGCGCAGGGTGTGGTGGCTGCCGAGACCATGGCCGGCGCCGAGACGATGACCCTGGGCGATTACCGCTTCCTGCCGCGTGCCACCTTCTGCCAGCCGCAGGTCGCGTCGTTCGGTCTCACCGAGGCGCAGGCCAAGGACGAGGGCTACAACGTGAAGGCCACCACGTTCCCCTTCACCGCCAACGGCAAGGCGCAGGGTCTCGGTGAGACCGCGGGCTTCGCCAAGCTGGTCACCGACGCCGACACCGACGAGCTGCTCGGCGGCCACGTGGTGGGTGACGGTGCGTCCGAGCTGCTCCCGGAGATGACGCTGGCCCACAAGTGGGATCTCACCGCCAAGGAGTTGGCCCGCAACGTGCACACCCACCCGACGATGTCGGAGGCGCTGCAAGAGACTTTCCACGGCGCGATCGGGCACATGATCAACCTGTAGAAGTCCACTTCGCAAAGTGAGGGATTCGTGCCGGAAAAACGGTATGAATCCCTCATTTTGTTTGCGTGGTTCCGGCGAGTGGCAATTTCGTGCCTATTCCGAGGAACAAATCTGCGCATGAATGCGGGACCCGGTGTGAGGTTCTCCCTCGGATGCCGGGAAAAGAATGAATACACGGTATAACCAAAAGTCATGACCACAACGATCCTTCACAATGCTCGCCTGATCGACGGGACCGGCGCCGACCCGATCGCCGACGCGGTCGTCGTGATCGACGATGGCAAGATCGCCTACGCCGGTGCGGCTTCCGGTGCCCCGCAGATCGACGAATCGGCGAAGCCGGTGAAGGTGGATGTCGGGGGCAACACCGTGACCCCCGGGTTCTTCGACTGCCACGTGCATCTCTCGCTGCCGGGCACCAAGGGCTCGCCGATCATGGCCGCGATGGTGCCGGCGTCGTACCGTTTCTTCGAGCTCATCGACCGGCTCAAGACCACCATCGAGGCCGGTGTCACCACCGTCCGCGACCTCATGGGTGTCGACGTGGGCGTCCGCGACGCCGTCGCCCACGGTCTGGTCGCCGGCCCGCGTCTGCTGGTCGCCGACAAGATGCTCAGCCAGACCGGTGGTCACGCCGACTTCCACATCCCGTCGGGCCTCAGCGGAACCGGCCTGATCGGCGGTGAGCTGGTCGACACCGTCGACGAGGCGCGCAAGGCCGTCCGCGAGCTGCTCCGCAGCGGCGTCGACGTCATCAAGGTCGCCTCCAGCGGCGGTGTCTCCTCGCCCAGCGACGATCCGGACTGGCTGGGTGCCCGCACCGAGATCGTCGCCGCGCTGGTCGAGGAGGCCGAGAACTACGGCGGACGCAAGGTCGCCGCGCACGCGATCGGTTTCCTCGGTATCCAGGCCGCCGTCCAGGGTGGCGCGCACTCCATCGAGCACGGGTACGCACTCACCGACGAACTCCGGACGGAGATGGTCGAGCGCGGTCAGTTCCTGGTCCCCACTCTGATCGAGACCCTGAAGCCGGACACCGCGACGCCGCAGGCGGTCGCCAAGTCCGAGAAGTGGCACAAGCTGGCTCACGAGTCCATCGCGGCGTCGGTCGAGGCCGGGATCAAGGTCGCCGTCGGCACCGACGCCGGTCTGGTCCCCGACCACGGTGCCACCCTCGGCGAGCTCGGCTGCCTGGTGAAGTTCGGTGGCATGACCCCGATGCAGGCGATCGTCGCCGGCACCAAGACCTCCGCCGAGCTCTGCGACGTCGCCGACAAGCTGGGCACCCTGGAGGCGGGCAAGCTCGCCGACGTCGTCGTCGTCAAGGGTGATCCGCTCGCCGACATCGACTCGCTCGCCGACCACGACAACATCCTTCTGGTCCTCAAGGAGGGCAAGACCGCTTCCAACCGTGGCGGTTACGCGGTCTGATCGGTTTCGACCGACGCATCTCGCGAGAGCCGTCCATTCGCTGAACGACAGACGAATAGGACGCACGTCAGCGAGTGCATTCTCGGAGAATTCGACGAGAAACGGACTGCGCGGGGGCGGGCTACGCTCGGAACGGTGAGTGCCGACGAGCGTGCCCGGGAATGGGAGTTGCCATGGCAGCTCGACGTCCGTGGCACCGTCGGCCATCTCCGACGCGGAGCCGGCGACCCCACGTTCGTCTACGGCAACGACGGGTCGATCTGGCGTTCGGTGCAGACCCCCGACGGGCCCGGCACGGTGACGCTGCGCATCGACGGTTCGCGGGTGCTGGGACGCGCCTGGGGGCCCGGCGGCGACTGGTTGCTCGAGCAGTTGCCGGACTTCCTCGGCGCCTCCGACGAGCCGGAGGCGATGGCGGTGCACGACGACGTGGTCGCCGGACTCGTCCGTCGCTCGGCGGGCCTGCGGATCGGCCGCACCGATCGGGTGTGGGAGGCGCTGGTACCGGCGATCCTCGAGCAGAAGGTGGTCGGGGCGGAGGCCTTTCGCGCCTGGCGATATCTGGTCCGACGCTTCGGCGAGCCGGCGCCGGGTCCGGTACCCGGCACGATGCGTGTACCGCCGCCGCGGGCCGCGTGGGCGGACATCCCGTCGTGGGAGTGGCACCGTAGCGGCATCGAACCCGTGCGCATGCGCACGATCCGCGGGGCGACCGCGATGGACGTCGAACGTCACCACGATCGGCTCCGGCTCCTGCGGGGCGTGGGGCGCTGGACCGAGGCGGAGACGCGCGCCCGGGCCGTCGGCGACACCGATGCGGTGTCGGTCGGCGACTATCACATCCCGACGCTGGTGGGCCTGACCCTCATCGGCGAACCGGTCGACGACGCGGGCATGCTCGAGCTACTGGAACCCTATGCCGGACAACGGCGTCGGATCATCAGGATGGTGGAGCTGCACGGCGTCCGGCGAGAACGGCGCGGACCGCGGATGACGGTGCGCGACTACCGGTCCTTCTGACCCGGAACGTCAGCGAGACACATCCGAGGACGAAGAGGGCCACCGCGACCGCGCCGCAGTAGAGCAGCCCGCCGGTGGGACCCCACGGCGGCATGAATGCGAGTTCCTGCCCGGTGCCGAAGGTTCCGTTGAGGAAGGGCATGTACTGCTGCAGCGTGTAACCGTCGGGAACCAGGCTGATCGCGTTCTCGATGACGTACGTCCAACCGAGGAGGGCCACAACGGTTCCTGCCGGGTGTCCGATGATCGCTGCGAGTCCGATGCCGATCCCGACGGTGAACACCGCGAAGACGGGTACCGCGATCAGGAAGCGGAGGCCCTCGGGTGAACCGATGTCGACGCCGCTGTAGACCTTCGGGAAGAAGGTGGGCAGGATCGCCATGACCAGCGCGACCAGTGCGGCGCTGCACAGCGCGGCACCGACGCCGTAGGCGATCCACCGGGACACCAGACCGGTCCAGCGCCGCGGGTAGAGGTGGCGGGCGAGTTCTCCCAGCGCGCCGCGCTCGGCGGTCGCCTGTGCGTAGGCGGCGACGACGGCCCAGATCATCACGGTGAAGGTGATGACCCAGTAGACCGAGTTGGTGGTGGTGACCGAGGTGACCTGGATGCTCCCCGAGATCGACGCGAATCGTTCGGCGACGGTGGCGACGCCGAGGGTGATGACAAGGGGTAGCAACACCGCGCCCGGGATCAATCCGTAGAGCAGGATGCTGCGTGCACCGCCGACGCGGGTGAGTTCGGCGCGTGTGCCGCGACGTATCTGGCCCGCGACGCCGGCGAGTGTGGTGGTCATGCGATGACTCCTGCCGGGGTGTGCCCGCCCACCGCGGCGAGGTAGGCCTCCTCGAGATCGGCGTGCCCGCCGACGAACTCGGTCAGCGGCGCATCGGCCGCGATCCGGCCGGAGTCGAGCACGACGACGCGGTCGGCGGTGCGGGCCACCTCGTCGAGGTGATGCGAGGCGATGAGCAGGCGGCGGCCGTCGCCGGCGAGATCCTGCAGAAGTCCTCGCAGCCAACGGATGCCGTCGATGTCGAGACCGTTGACCGGCTCGTCGAGTATGAGGGTCCGCGCATCGCCCAGGAGGGCGGCAGCGATCCCGAGTCGCTGGCGCATGCCCAGGGAGTAGTCGACGACGCGGCGGCCGGCGACGTCGGTGAGTCCGACGAGGTCGAGCACCTCGCGACCCGGCCGGTCGGGATCCCACCGGCCCGTGCCAGCCAGGTCAGGTGACGCCGTGCGCTGTGGCCGGGGTGGGCGTCGTCGGTGCCCAGGTGCATACCGATCACCGTGGACGGTGAGTCGAGTTCGGTGAATCGCTTGCCGTCGATCAGGATTCGGCCCGACGCGGGAGGTATGACGCCGCAGATCGTCCGTAGCAGCGTCGTCTTGCCGGTGCCGTTGCGGCCGAGAAGGTAGACCAGCTCACCGTCGTCGACGCGGGTGGTCACCCCATCGAGAACGGCCTGCCCGCCCACTCGGACGGACAGGCCGCTGATGTCGAGCACGGCTACTAGGCGTTGCAGTAGATGTTCAGGCCGACGGTCTTGACGCCCTGGCACAGCGAGCCGGCCGCGAGCTTCCAGTTGCCGTCGAGCTTCTTGAACTCGATGGTCATGCGGATCGTGGGACGTCCGGCGGAGCCGCTGTTGAGCGTGGCGGTGGCGCTGTTGCCCTTCTGAACCAGCGGACCGGTCACCTCGTTCCAGCCGCGCGGCGCGCGGAAGAGGCCGAGCGAGTAGACGGTCTTGGGGACGATCACGGCATTCATCCCGCCCTCCACGTTGGCGGCCTTGGCCTGATCCGACGCCGGGGTCTCGACCAGGAACTCGACGATGTCGTTGAGGTCGGCGAGCGTCGGGCGGTCGGTGGTGACCTTGAAGTCCGGTGGGAAGGTCTTGGCGGCCGAGGCACCGCCGGTGGCCGCGACGAGCCCGACGACGGCCACGAGCGTCGCGAGCAGCGTGATGGTCATCCTGCGGATGAGATGCATGACGTGGGTCCCTCCTGTGTGGCGGTGGTCGTTCGCCAACGCCTTTGGAGAAACTTAATCCTTCAAATTAATTAAGGCAAGCCTCACCTGAGTGGGGCTTCAAGGCGGGTTGTACTGCGCCGCAACGGGGCCAGGCGCAGCACGATCTCGCAGTCGCCACCGGCGGGGTCGGGGGCGACGGTGACGGCATACTGCGAACTGAGCGCGGGGGAGCTGGCGGCGAGCGCCTGCTCGATGACGCCGCGGGCGACGCCGCGGGCGACCTCGGGATGCGTACGGGCGACGTCCCGCAACGGGCACGAGCAGAGCCGCAGCTCGTGAGAGCCGAAGGCGCTCATGATGTTCGAGACCTGGAATCCCAGCGCGCCGAGAGTCTCCGCGGCGACGGTCACCGGGTCGGGCAGATCGGTCGCCGACACCGGGCGCGCATGCTCCTCGGCCCAGAGGCGACCGGCCTCGGCTCCGGCATGTTCACGCGTGGCCTGCGTGCTGCCCAACTGGCCCAGGAGATGGCCCAGGAGTGCACCGGTGGGCGCCTGGCGGACCACCTGATAGCCGACGCGGGGGCGGCCGACGCCCGGCGTCGGAACGGTCGTGGTCTCGACCCGCCCCTCCTCGATCAGCTTGGCGAGGTGGAACCGGGCCGTGGTCACGTGCAGGTCGAGGCGCGTCGAGACCTCTCCGGCGACCATCGGTTCGACCGATTCGGACAGCAGGGCGATGATCTTGTCGCGCTGCTTGGCCGCCATGGTTGGTCCTCTCGATCTCGACGCGCCCCACGCCTGCTCTCAGTCCCCGGAGGGTTGCTCTCCGGTGGGATTCTCCAACACGACCAGTGTGACGACCGCATCGGTCCGCGCTTCGAGCGCATGCGGGATGTTGGCGTTCACGTGGATCGCGACGCCCGCCTCGAGGCGGGTGGTGGTCTCCCCGACGGTGAAGTCGATCTCGCCGGTCTGGCCGATGACCAGTATCGGCCGGCCGGCGCGATGGTCGGGCATCGTCTGCCCGGACAGGAACGACAGGCGGATGACGTTGCCGCCGTCGTTGCGGGAGAGAACGGAGATGTCGGGCCGGTCGCCCGCCTTGCCGGTGTTCTCGGTCAGGCCGGTGATCACGGTCGAGTCGCTCATTTCGTGGTCTCCGGCTTGGTCGCGATGACCTCGATGGCGGCCATGTGCGACTTGTACTTGGTGAACGTCGAACGCATGGCGAGGACGCGCTTGCGTGCATCGCCGTCGCGGATCACGTTGCCGACGAACTTCAGTGCGCCGAGGAGTCCCTCGTCGGCGATCACGCGACGCGGCTCGAGCAGCGCCATCTTGGCGAACTTGACCGTGGTGACCTCGAAGCCGGCGTCGGTCAGCAGCTTGCGCCACTCGGCCTCGGTCAGCGGGCGGGCGTTGACCTTGATCGATCGCGCCAGCGACTTGCGGATCTCGGTCTTCTCCTCGTCGGGGAGGGTGTCGGGATTGATCGCGAGCTCATGGATCGCGTAGCGGCCGCCGGGACGCAGCACACGGAAGGCCTCCTCGACGATCTTGGCCTTGTTTCGGTCGGACTGCATCGTCAGCATCGCCTCGCCGACGGCGACGTCGGTGCTCGCGTCGTCGAGTCCGGTGGCCGAGGCGTCGCCCGCGACGACCCGACCGCGCTCACCGATGACGCCCTTGGTGAGGACGACGGCGTCCGGGTCGTCGTCGACGCCGACGTAGCTCTTCGGCGAACGCTCGAGGATCGCGGTGGCCGTCTTGCCCAGGCCGGGGGCGATCTCGAGGACGTCGGCGCCGCTGATGCGGGCGTCGTCGAGCAGGCTCTCGGTGAGTTCGAGTCCGCCCGGCCGCAGGACTCGTTTGCCGAGTCGGGCGAGGAGCCAGTGGCCCGGCATGTCCGCGGTCTTGCGCTGGCCGAACGGCAGCAGATCCCCGGACGTAGTTTCGTTAGTCATACCTAACCTCCCTATTTCGAGGAGGACTTTACTGTAAATCCCCTGAAGTGCTCATGGACCCCGGTTTCACGGCCAGCACGTACTGTCCGTGGCCGGTGATCGTCTGCTCGATGCCCACCGCGCCCGCGGCGCGCAGGCGGTCGGTGATCGTGTCCTCGTCGAAGATGCGGAAGCCGGTCAGTCCGACGACCCGCTGGACGCCCGGAAGGGAGGTCACCACGGTCGCGACGGAGGTGAAGATGACGATCTCGCCGCCCGGCCTGGTGACCCGCACCAGTTCGTCGACGACGGGGAGCGGGTCGGGGATGAGATACAGGGCGGCCAGGCAGGTGACGACGTCGAAGGTGTTGTCCTCGAACGGGATCGAGTGGGCGTCGGCGCGGAGGAAGGCGGCGCGGTCGACGGCGTTGGTGCGGGCCGCGCGGGCGAGCATCGGGGCGGAGAAGTCGATCCCGATGCAGCGCCCGTCGCCGGTCAGGCCGTCGGCGATGAGTCGCGTGTAATTGCCTGGGCCGCAGGCCACGTCGAGGACGAGTCGGTCACCGGGGCGGGACAGGTAGGCCCGGAGTGCACGGTCGTAGTCCTCGGTGGCACGCCCACCGAGACTGAACAACCTCGTGAACGTCGGTCGCCAGAGGTTCTCGTAGATCTCGGCGAACGCGGCGTTGCGCATCAGGCGCTGGCTGATCGACTCCATCGCTCATCCCTCGTCAGGGGTGACCGTCAGGTGTGATGATCGCGCTGGATGCGGAGCGTGTGGATCGTCGTGGCCAGGCTGTCGTACTGGCCTACGAGCAGGGTGAACTCGATCAGGCGGCGATTGTCGAGATGCCGCGCCAAAGCGGCCCAGGCGATGTCGGAGACGTCCTTGGTGTCGACCAGTTCGTCGACCGCGCGGAGGATGGCCCGCTCGCGGTCGCCCCACCCGGCGTCGGGGCCGGAGAGGATGCGCTCGAACTCGGCGTCATCGATACCGGCCCGGCGCCCCAACCGGCGGTGATGGTCGAGTTCGTAGTCGCAGCCGCGGAGATGGGCCACCCGGATGATGATCATCTCGGAGTCCTTGCGCGGCAATGTCCCGAAGGGCATCAACCGGCCGCTGTAATGCAGCCAGCCGCGGAACAGTCCCTTCGCCCGGCCGAGCGTGGAGAAGATGTGGGCGTCGTCTACTCCGATGACCCGTGCAGCCCCACGCGCGAAGACGAAATTGAAGGGTCCGAGATCTCGGAGACCACCCGGTGTGACTCGCGGTGCGCTCATGGGGCCACGGTAGACTACGGCCACTATGACGAACAGCACACGGACGTTCACCAGTGTCGAGGAACTCAAGGCCGCGATCGGCGAAGACCTCGGATCGGGCGAGTGGCTGGAGATCACGCAGGAGCGGATCGATGCATTCGCCGACGCCACCGGTGACCACCAGTGGATCCACACCGATCCCGAGCGCGCGAAGTCGGGTCCGTTCGGCACCACGATCGCCCACGGCTACCTCACCGTGTCGCTGTTGCCGATGCTCGCCGGCCAGATCTTCACGATCGACGGCCCCAAACTGGTCCTCAACTACGGCATGAACAAACTGCGCTTCCCGAACCCGGTGAAGGTCGGCGCCCGCATCCGCTCCAACGCGGTGATCACCTCGATCGAGGAGACCCCCAAGGGCGTCAACATGGTCGTGACGAACACGGTCGAGATCGAGGGCGAGTCCAAGCCCGCATGCGTCGCCGAGAACCTGCGCGTCCTCGTCTACTGATCCACTCCCGACCCGTCACGCGGCGCTCGGCCTCACCCGGCCGGGCGCCGCGTGCATTCGTTCGGGGCCGGGCGGCCGGCGAGCCGCTCGTTCAGCCATTCCAGCGCGACCGGGAAACCCAGGATCGCGCCGGTGAGGTGTTCGCCGAAGATCTCCCGGTAGGCGGCGGTGGCGCCGTATCCGCACTGCTGCCGGTACAGCGCACGTGCGCCCGCCGCGGGAATCCACCACTCGTGGGTGCCGTGGTAGATCAGCAAGGGCACCACCGATTTCCGGTCGGCCATCGCGGTGAGCCGGTAGATGCGCTCGGCGACGGGCGAGTGGAACGGATCGGGGTCATTCGACATCAGCTGCATCGGCATGAAGGTCCCGCCGCCCAGTGCTTCGGGGATGACGCAGACGTTCTTCAACGGTGACGTGGCCAGCCACCGCGCGGGGCGATTGGCGAGCGCGAGGATCTCGGTGCGTTCGCGGGCGATGCCGAAGGTCGCCGCGTGGAACAGCCCGGAGGCCAGATTCGCGTTCATGCTGCCGACGAGCATCCGGAAATCCGCGGGCACCCCGCCGAGGGCGGCGCCGACGATCCGGTCGGACAGTTCGGGTGCGTACTCGCCGACCAGCTTCGACGCCCCGTGCGTCGCGATCGCCCCACCCGAGTAGCCTGTCATCGCGATCCTGCTGTGCCGCAGCGTTTCCGGGCGCACTGACAGTCCGGCTCGGATCGCATCGAGAACGACGTGCCCGGCGAGCACGGGCTCGGCGTACGCCATCCGCGGCCCCTGGTGGTCGGGGACGAGGACTGCGTGACCGTCGTTCAGGGCGAGCTGGGTGGTCGGCGGGATCAGGTCGGTGAGGTTCGTCGCGATCGAGAAGCCGTGCGCCAGAGTGTATCCGGGTGTGCAGGCGGCGCCGAGCGAGTCGATGGGGAGGTTGTTGACCAGCAGGGGGCGGGGTCCGCGGGTCGGCCGGTTGGGGATGAGCAGTGTCGCGGTGCCGAAGATCGGGGCGCCGGTCGCGTCGGTGGTGGCGAACTTGATCAGGGTGGCCGACCGGAGGGGAACGGTGACGACCGGGCCCGCGGTGGCGGTGACGTCGCGGACCGCGATGACCTGCCCCGGCCGCAGCGCCGGCAGATCCGCGGGCCAACGGTCGAACAGCGGATCCCCGGTGGGCGAAGGGAGCAGAGCCTCCCGCAACTCCAGTGTGCGGTGGTCGAATCCGGCTGCCCGTGCCCGTGGTGGTATGTCCCGCAGGCGCGGGATCGGAGGAGGTGGCACGGCCGCGTCGAGTGCATCGGCCACCGGCGGCGGGACCGGCATCATGTTCGGTGGTTCGCCGGCGGCGTACCCCGGTGCAACAGCACACCACGCAGCCACCAACCCGGCGGCGATCCCCACGATCAGCGCCCGGCGACCGTTCCGGTGTCGTCGACCGTTCGCGGTTGTCGCCATCGGGTGCCTCCGCAGCGTGTGAGTGCATCGTCGTCTCACTGCGGTCGACACTAGGACGAGCGACCAGGTGTCGATGTCCGGCGCCCCGATGGTCGTTTCTTCGAGATCGAACCGTGATCCACAATGAGCCGGACGATCGGATTTTCCGGCGTGAACAAGGGTGTGTCCTGCCGAAGTCCGTGCGGCCGTTTAGCATGACGGAATCCGGACCGGAGGAGCGAGTCGGGCTGACCATCGGGGGTGAGCTGACCCGGAATCGCCCGCATGACAGGAGTGTTGGTGATGCGTTCGATGGGCAGGTGGCGACCACGGACGCTGCGCGCGTTGGTGATCGTCGGCGTCGCCACGGCCACGCTGGTCTCCGGTCTCGGGGAGTGGGGACGGGCGCCGTGGCGAGTGCCGAGCCCCCGAACCTGACCGCCATCCAGCCGAACATCCCGGGCGAGATCGACGCGGTGGTGCCGCCGCCCCCGATCAAGAAACTCAAGCGCATCCCGCAGCGGTCGAGGATCGAAGGCGGTTCCCGTGAGCTGCAGGAACTACGTGAGGCGGTCATGCCGTCGCCGGTGGGCGACCGATTCTTCGATCACTGGCCCGCCGACCTCGCCGGACGCAAGCCCGGCGACCTGATCGCGACCCGGGACGTGACTCCGGTGGCCGGCTTTCTCGTCACGGTGCCCTTGCGCTCGGCTCGGCAGGTCAAGTTCCGCACCACCGATGCCACCGGCGGACCGCTGTTCGGTACGGCGACCCTGTTCGTCCCGCGAAAGCAGTGGACGGGTCCGGGGCCGCGACCGGTCGTCATCAACAACACGCCGATCGTCGCACTGGGAACCACCTGTACGCCGGGGTACACGTTCTCCCACGGGTACAACGACGACACCAACAGCACCGACCTGTTCCCCCCGCTGACGCAGTTGGCGCTCGACCGCGGATATGCGGTGATCGTGCCCGACCACACCGGCGCCCGGATGGCCTACGCCGAACCGTATGTGGGCGCTCATGTCGTCCTCGATTCCGTTCGGGCCGCCGCGAAGCTGGACCCGAAAGAGTTCGGCCGGGGTCCGATCGTCATGAACGGGTACTCCGGCGGCGCGATCGCGACCAATGCCGCCTCGAGACTCGCCTCCTCCTACGCGCCCGATCAGGCGGGACGGTTCGTCGGCGCGGCCATCGGCGGTGTGCCGGCGGACTACCGGGCCCTGGCCGGCGCGATGAACGCCAACCTGGCCTCCGGGGTCTACCACTCCGCGATGCTGGGCGTGGCTCGGGAGCGTCCCGAGATCCTGGAGATGTCGAACCACGCCGCGCGCTGGCTCGCGACGTCCCCCTTGCGCGATCTGTGTACCGGCGACATGGGCAAACTGGGTATCTCCCACATGCCCACACAGTTGCTCTCGGTCGACCCCGACCCGTTCCATACACCGGTCGCCGAGCACATCTTCGACGTCACCTCGATGTCGGGGCAGAAGGCGACGATGCCCCTGTTCATCTACCACGGGGCCTATGAATGGTGGATTCCCGCGGCCCAGGCGCGGGCACTGTTCGAGGAACAGTGCGAGCTCGGTGCGACCGCGAGCTACCGCGAGTACCCGATCGAGCACATCACCGCGGTGTTCACCTCGTTCCCGGACGTGGCCACCTGGCTCGACCGTCGACTTCAGGGAATCCCCGCCACGAACGAATGTCGCTGATCGTCACCGGGTCTCGGTGATCGCCATGTACGGCGACACCGTGGAGGAGTGCTCGTTCACGCGCAGCGTCGCACCCAGCGCCGGGAACGCACGCTGCGCACAGTTGGTGCGCTCGCAGACCCGGCAACCCGCACCGATCGGGGTCACGTGCGCCTGCGGGCCGATCTCGAGGCCGTCGGAGTAGATCACCCGGCCGGCATGGCGGAGTTCGCATCCCATGCCGATGGCGAAGGTCTTGCCGGGTTGTCCGTAACGCGCCGCCCGTCGTTCGACGGTCCGTGCGACCCAGAAGTAGTTGCGGCCGTCGGGCATCTCGGCGATCTGGGTGAGGATCTTGCCCGGCGAGGCGAATGTCTCGTAGACGTTCCACAGCGGGCAGGTGCCGCCACTGGAGGAGAAGTGGAAACCGGTGGCGGACTGACGTTTCGACATGTTCCCGGCACGGTCGACGCGCACGAACGACCAGGGGATGCCGCGCAGGTTGGGGCGTTGCAGGGTCGAGAGCCGGTGGCAGATCGTCTCGTAGGAGACCGCGTAGAACGCCGACAGTCGCTCGATGTCGTAGCGGAAATCCTCTGCGGCGCCGTGGAACTGGCTGTAAGGGAGGACGACGGCCGCGGCGAAGTAGTTCGCCAGTCCGAGCAGCGCCAGCGATCGGGCGTCCTCGCTGGTGAAGTTGCCCTGGTCGACGAGTTCGTCGAGCAGGTCGTGGTACTCGAGGTAGCAGAGCTCGCTGGCGAGTTTGAAGGTTCGCTGTCCGGCGGAGAGGGCGGCGGAGAACTCGAGCCTGCGCTCCTCGGCGTTCAGGCGATGCAGGGTGTAGTCGCCGAGGTCGACGCGGCGCACGATGCTGATCCCGTGCACGTTCTCGATGCGGTTCATGATCTCGCGCCGGATGTCCGCGGAGTGCATGCGCATCCGGTTCGTCATCTCCTCGGCGGCGATGTCGAGCTCGTGGATGTAGTTGCGGCGCTGATAGAAGTAGTCGCGCACCTCCTCGTGCGGCGCACTGATCGTGCCGCGCATGCTGCGGTCGCCGCGTTCGTCGGTGGCCGCGGCGAGCTGGTCGGTCGCGATCCGGTAGCGCCGGTGGAGGTTGACCATCGCCTGCGCGATCTCCGGATGTGCAGCGACCATCGTGCTGATCTGCGAGGCGTCATGCGCGCCCGGCGCGGCCTCGATGTCGTCGTCGAGCAGCACCTCACGCAGTTCGGCGACGAGTCGGAGGTCGTCCTGGGAGTCGAAGAACCCGGCGTCCACGCCGAACGCCTCGGTGATCTTGCGCAGCACCGAGGTCGTGAGCGGTCGGGCGTCGTGCTCGATCTGGTTGAGATACGACGCGGAGATCGACAGCGTCTGTGCGAGGGCCACCTGCGACAGTCCGCGCTCGGAGCGCAACTGGCGCAGCCGAGATCCGACGTAGGTCCTGCTCACTCGTCACCTCCGGAACAGGGGATGCCAGATCGATGATCCCCTTCAGGGTACGGTGGCCGCGTGCGCTCACCCCACGGCCGACTCCGCACCCCGATGCGGGTGACGGCCGCGACGTTCGTGCTGGTGACCGGGATGATCGCGAGCGTCGGGTGCTCGACCGGGTCGGCCGGGGCGCCTGCGCCGCGCACACCGTCCGACCTGCTGCTCCCGACATCCGACCTGCCGCCGGGATTCGCCGCCGAGGCGCTGTCCGTCAGCGACCTGGTCGCCGGGAACCGGGCGGGTATCGACGCCGCGCGCACCACCCGCGTCACCCCTGAGTACTGCGTCCCGACCGCCGACGCGGACCTCAACGGAGAGCTGACCGCGGACAACTCGGCGGTCCTCGCCGGTCGAGGTGGCAGCGGGGTGCTCGTCGAGCTGGTCACGAAGGCGCGGCGCGACATCGACGCGGACCGGCTCGCCACCACCGGACGCTGTGCGCGCACGACCACCGAGATCACCACCGGTAACCTCGCCGGCAGTCGCGTCGTCACCGAGTACACCGAGATCGCGCCACCCGAGATCGACGGCGGGCTCGGTGCAGGCGAGCAGATGCTGCTGACGCGGTCCGAGGTCACCACCACGCTTCCCGACGGCGGGGTCCGACGCCAGGTCGGCTTCGCCGGATACGCCGCCCTGGACCGACCGGCGTCGGGTCCGGTCACCGTCCAGCTGACGGTGTCGGGCGCTGCGACCCCGGCCGCCGATCCGCCCACGGACCCGACCGAACCGGTCGACTCCGCTGCCATGGCGGAGCTCTTCGGCGACGCGATCGGCCGCGTCACCGTCCCCTGATCGAGCCCCTCGAAGGGCTCATCCGGCCGTCTGCGCGGTGTGAATGTCGTCACTCCGTGCCCGGTCTGCGCCGAGCGCGGTCTCCTCGATACCTCGCATCGCGGCCGGGGAGTGTGCTGTACTCCTGAGTAGGAAATCCCAGTACGCGCGTACTTTTTTCGACGGACCGCGGGGGTTTTCACACGACAAGATTTGCAGAATTTGCAAACCCTCGTCAAAAAATAACCCGGATTTGCACTCGCTGAGGGTTGGACCTGCGGGTTTGTCCTGTGGCACCCTTGCTGCAGGCACCACAGACGGAAGCCCAAGAGTTCGCAAATCCGGCCGACACCGCCGCCGGACGCGCGAGTGTAAAGCTCTCGGGGTTCACGAGGGATGCCGGTCAGCACTCCAGGCCTCGGCGGCGCGCCGGGCCGGTCGCCCCGATCCGACCCGGTCGGGACGAGCAGGACAACGAAAGCGAAGTAGCCAATGAGCAACGTCGGAAAGCCCCGCACCGCCGCGGAGATCCAGCAGGACTGGGACACCAACCCCCGCTGGAAGGGCATCAAGCGCGACTACACCGCCGAGCAGGTCGCTCAGCTCCAGGGTTCGGTCGTCGAGGAGCACACCCTCGCCCGCCGTGGCGCCGAGATCCTGTGGGACGGCGTGACCAAGGGTGACGGTTCCTACATCAACGCTCTCGGCGCCCTCACCGGCAACCAGGCCGTGCAGCAGGTCCGCGCCGGCCTGAAGGCCGTGTACCTGTCGGGTTGGCAGGTCGCCGGTGACGCCAACCTGTCCGGCCACACCTACCCCGACCAGTCGCTGTACCCGGCGAACTCGGTTCCCAACGTTGTTCGTCGCATCAACAACGCGCTGCTCCGCGCCGACGAGATCGCCCGCGTCGAGGGTGACGACTCGGTCGACAACTGGGTCGTGCCGATCGTCGCCGATGGTGAGGCCGGCTTCGGTGGCGCTCTCAACGTCTACGAGCTCCAGAAGGCCATGATCGCCGCGGGTGCTGCCGGTACCCACTGGGAGGATCAGCTCGCCTCGGAGAAGAAGTGCGGCCACCTCGGTGGCAAGGTGCTCATCCCGACCCAGCAGCACATCCGCACCCTGAACTCGGCCCGCCTGGCCGCCGACGTCGCCGGTGTCCCCACCGTCGTCATCGCGCGTACCGACGCCGAGGCCGCGACCCTCATCACCTCCGATGTGGACGACCGCGACAAGCAGTTCGTCACCGGTGAGCGCACCGCCGAGGGCTACTACCACGTGAAGAACGGCATCGAGCCGTGCATCGAGCGTGCGAAGTCCTACGCTCCGTACGCCGACATGATCTGGATGGAGACCGGTACCCCGGATCTCGAGCTGGCTCGCAAGTTCGCCGAGGCCGTCAAGGCCGAGTACCCCGACCAGCTGCTGTCCTACAACTGCAGCCCGTCGTTCAACTGGAGCAAGCACCTCGACGACAGCACCATCGCCAAGTTCCAGAACGAGCTGGGCGCCATGGGCTTCACCTTCCAGTTCATCACCCTGGCCGGCTTCCACTCGCTCAACTACGGCATGTTCGACCTTGCCTACGGTTACGCCCGCGAGCAGATGACCGCCTTCGTCGACCTGCAGAACCGCGAGTTCAAGGCAGCCGACGAGCGTGGCTTCACCGCCGTCAAGCACCAGCGTGAGGTCGGCGCCGGGTACTTCGACAGCATCGCCACCACCGTCGACCCGAACACCTCGACCGCAGCTCTCAAGGGCTCGACCGAAGAGGGCCAGTTCCACTAGGAGCTATTCCGCCTGCCCGGAACTTTGGCGAACCCCTTCAGGCGGTCCGCGGCTTTCGCTGCGGGCCGCCTGCTGGCGTATCAAGGGCTTTGGTCGTACCCCGGGAGTTACCCGTGTTCTTACGAGATCAGTTGTCACATAGGCGTTTCCCGGAGGATCTGACATGACAAGCCAGAAGATCACCCGAGTCGGCATCGTCGGAGCCGGACAGATGGGCGCCGGGATCGCCGAGGTGTGTGCCCGGGCCCAAGCCGACGTACTGGTCTACGAATCCACCCGCGATCTCCTCTCCGCGGGGCGCGCCCGCATCCTGAGTTCGCTCGATCGGGGAGTGTCGAGCGGCAAACTGACCGAACGCGAACGCGACCAGGCGGCCGACCGACTCACCTTCACCTCGGATTTGAACGACTTCGCCGACCGTCAGCTGGTCTGCGAGGCCGTCGTCGAGGACGAGGCCGTCAAGACCGCGATCTTCACCGACCTCGACAAGATCGTCGACGATCCGCACGCGGTCCTCGCGTCGAACACATCCTCCATCGCGATCATGAAGCTGGCCACGGCGACTCAGAGCGCCGCCCGCGTGATCGGCCTCCACTTCTTCAATCCCGTACCCGTGCTCCCTCTGGTCGAGCTCGTCACCACGCCGGTGACCGCTCCCGAGGTGACCGCGCGGGCCGAAACCTTTGCGCACGACGTCCTCGGCAAGCAGGTGATCCGTTCCGCCGACCGCTCGGGCTTCGTCGTCAACGCCCTGCTCGTTCCCTATCTGCTCTCCGCGATCCGCATGGTGGAGAGCAGATTCTCGACGGTCGAGGACATCGACAGGGCCATGATGCTCGGTTGCGCCCATCCGATGGGGCCGCTGAAGCTCGCCGACCTGGTGGGTCTCGACACCGTCAAGGCCATTGCCGACAAGATGCACGAGGAGTTCGACGAGCCGCTCTACGCGCCGCCCCCGCTGCTGGTGCAGATGGTCACCTCGGGCCGTCTCGGCAAGAAGGCCGGTCACGGCTTCTATGAGTACGAGCGGGTTCTCGCCGGCAAAAGGTGAGCTGAGACACAGGTGTTAGCAGAATGCTTGCATTTGCTAGCACGGCGTGGATACTGGACTTCGGAAACACCAATACCGATGGCGCCGCGGTTCCCTAATCTCGCGCGGTGACGAGCCGGAAGATCATGGCGGCTTGCGACACCGGACATCGGGTCGAACCGACGACAAACCGACATGCGCCCGGCAATGATGCCGAGATCGGCGAGACCGCATGTGCTGCAGCGCGATTGGTGCCAACAGAAGGAGTCACTCGTGACCACCACCCGTAACTACGCCCCCCTCTACGCCGCAGTCGGCGCCGGTGACTATGCCTTCACGCAGGTCACCGAGAAGCTCACCGAGCTCCGTGAGCGCACCGAGGCCGCCGCCGAGACCGCCCAGACGCGTCTCGAGGCTCGCTACACCGAGACCAAGGCCCTCATCACCGACCTGCCCGAGACGGCTCAGAGCCGCTTCGATGAGGCCAAGACCCGCATCGAGTCGCTCTCCGAGGAAGTTCCCACCGAGATCGACGAACTCCGCGGCAAGCTGACCGCCGACGAGCTCAAGAAGCTGGCCGACCCGTACGTCGAGAAGGCCACCGACTTCTACAACACGCTCGCCGAGCGTGGCGAGGCCACCCTCGAGCGCCTGCGCAAGAAGCCGGTCGTCCAGGAGAACCTGTCCCGTGTGGAGAAGGTCTACAACGACGCGGTCGACATCACCGAAGACGCCCTCGGCGTCGTGTCCTCGCAGACCCGCCTCGTCGGTGAGCGCGCCGCCAAGCTGGCCGGTCGCGTGAGCGAAGAGGTCGAGGACGTCGCCGTCGCCATCGAAGAGATCGGCGGCGACATCAAGGAGCAGGCCGACGACGCGGCCAAGGAGATCGACGGCGCCGCAGGCACTGTCGAGGCCAAGGCCCGCACCGCCCAGGCATCGCCGGCCAAGAAGGTCGCCGAGGCCAAGGACGAGTCGGTTCCCCCGGTGAAGAAGGTCCCGGCCAAGAAGTCGCCCGCCAAGAAGGCTCCGGCCAAGAAGGCGACCACCGCGAAGTAAGCACTCGCGCAAGTCACTACGACGCCCCCGCTGTCCGGCGGGGGCGTCGTCGTGTGTGCGCTCGGGTGTTTCCCCCGCGCGGGCTGGATTCCTTCCCGCGGGGAGGACTACCTCCCGCGGGCGCCAGCCGATAAGCGCGAGGGAATCGGGCCGGCGGCAAGGAAACAGTCACGCGGGAATGGTCCTCGACGACAGCAGCTTCAGACTTTCCAGCCACGGACGAAGCATCCCCACCACCGCACCCTTCTTGAGATCCGTCCACGTCCATCGGACGACGATGGCACCGAGAGCGCGCAGGTCATCCTCACGACGCTTCTCCCGCATCACGGCATCTTCGACGGTGGTTCCGGGTTTGCGCAGCCGGCCGTACTTGACCATCCCGTCGAACTCGCCGATGAGCCGCTCGTCCCAGTCGAAGTCCGAATAGTAGGTGCCGCGACGGCCGCGGAACTCGTGCTGGAGTCTCGGTATCGGCAACCCCGCCTCGATCATCTGCGCGCGACTCCAGGATTCGGCCACGTTCTCGGACAGGGGGTCGGCGAGTCGCAACGCCCGTCGGGCGGTGCGGACACCTCGGCGTCGACGATCCGCCAGGGTATGTGCGAGCTTTTCGGCGTTCGCGCCGGTACGCAGGGCCTGATCGAATGCGGCCAGCGACTGGGCGAAAGTGCCGCTCGTTGCGACATCGACCGCGGTGCGTTCGAGGGTCGTGACCAGCATGCCGTCGACCTCGACGATGTCGTCGTCACCGAATGGTGCTGCGTGGACGTGGCGGTGCCCCTGGATGAATCCACCCGACTTCTTCCCGTTCACGACGTGCACGGACTCGATGTCCGGTTTGAGGAGTGGGAGTCCGTGGACGGCGGCAGCCGACGCATGACTCAGCGGCATTGCCTGCGCACCGGCGTCGCAGTTGGTCGCAACCGCGATCGCTTTGAACCGGTGTAACCGTTGGGCGCCCTCATGTCCGACGAACTGTGTCGATGCCGGTACGAACACGCCTGGCACGAGACGTATGAGTTCGCGGCGGCGGACGGCGGCCGCGAGCTCGTTGTCGGAGATCGCGGCGTCGAGCGCTGCGGCTCTCCTGACGAGACCGTACTGATCGATTGGGAAGGCCATCATCCTTCTTTGACGCACCGAAACGCATTTCGGCTCCCACCGATCTCATCGCCTTCCCGCCGCGTGTCCGTTTCCCTCCCGCCGTACCCCTGCCCTCCCGCTTATCGGCTGGCGCCCGCGCAAAGGAACTCCTCCCGCGGCGACGAAGCGCTCACGCGGGAGTGGCTCTTTTCGCGACGTTCAGTCGCTGGCGGCGAGCCGCTTCTTCTCGGCCTCGACGTCGAAATCCGCTTTCGGCCAGTCGAGATCGAGGCCGGCGAGTGCGGTGGTGAGCAGCTCGCAGACAGCGAGGCGGGCGAACCACTTCCGGTTCGCGGGGATCACGAACCAGGGTGCCGAGTCCTTGTCGGTCAGGTCGAAAACGTCCTGGTAGGCCTCGAGGTAGGCGTCCCAGTGGGCGCGCTCGTCGATGTCACCCGGGTTGAACTTCCAGTACTTGTCCGGACGGTCGAGACGTTCGGCGAGACGTGCCTTCTGCTCGTCCTTGGACACCACCAGGCAGCACTTGATGATCGTGGTGCCGTTGGCGACCAGTTCGGACTCGAACTGGTTGATGAGATCGTAGCGCTTCTCCCACTCCGACTTCGGGACGAGGTTGTGTACCCGTACGGGCAGGACGTCCTCGTAGTGCGACCGGTCGAAGATCCCGATCCGGCCGGCGGGCGGGAGCGCCTTGTTGATGCGCCACAGGAAGTCGTGCTGCAACTCTTCCGGCGTCGGCTTCCCGAATCCCTTGATGGACAACCCCTGTGGGTCGAGGAGACCTCCCACGTGCCGGACGATGCCGCCCTTGCCCGCGGTGTCCATGCCCTGCAGGACCAGCAGTACCGACCGGTGGTCGCCGGCACGGCCGTTGGCGTACAGCAACTCCTGGAGGCCGGCCAGCTCCTCACCGCGTTTCACGAGAAGCTCTGCGCCGGAGATCTTGTCACCGTCGAACCCGGGCGTCGATCCGGGGTCGAAGGAGGCGATCGGCCCGACCGCACCTGCGCGGAGGGCTCCGGCGGCGGGAATGGACCAACCGTTCCTCATGACTCGTCCTCTCGTGGCTCCACTGCTTGATCGGTCTCGATCGCCGGCGGGAACAGCGGCCCGCCGCCGAATGCGCCGCGATGCGAATCCGGTGGTGTGCCATCGTTGTTGACGATCCCGTAGCGGGCGCCCAGTTCGGCGGTGACGAGGGTGTGGCCGCTGTGCGCGGCGAGGTCGGGGTCCTGCGCGAGGCGGGAGATCACGCGACCCACGAACTCCGGGTCCTCGGCTCGTTGCAGCGAGAAACCGGCGAACTCGTCGAGGCCGAGCGACAGCAGTAGCTCGGTGCGGATCAGGCCCAGCCACAACGAGATCGCGCTGACCCCGGTGCCCTTCAGCTCGACGGCCATGTCCGCGGCCATCTTGTCCAGCGCCGTCTTGCTCATCCCGTACAGCACCGAATGCAGATGGCCGCGGGAACCGAACGACGAGATGTTCGTGATCAGACCCCGACCGGCCTCGGTCATCAGCTGCGCCGCATGCACCGAGGCCACGTAGTGGGCACGCAGACCCACGCCGATCAGGGTGTCCCAGTCGTCGACCGGGCGCTTCCAGAACGGGTCCGAGAACCCGCCGAATCCCTTCGGCGCCGCCCACGCGTTGTTGACGAGGAGGTCGAGTTGCCCACTGGAAGAGGCGATCTCGTCGAACACCGCGGCCACCGCGGCGTCGTCGGTGTGGTCGCACGCAAGGGCGATGGCGCCCTCCGGTCCGGTGCCGTGACGTGAGGTGACGTAGGTGGTCCAGCCGTCGTCGACGAGCGAACGGGCGACGCCCTGGCCGACGCCCCGGCTACCGCCGGTCACCAGCGCGACCCGGCTCATGAGCCGCCTGTCGCGTCGGACGGCGCCTCGCGTGCTGGTTCGGTCAGCGGCGGGGGAGAGGCGAGGAAGGCCTCGCGCGAGCCGTCGACGGCGGCGACGCCCACGACCGCGCTCCACACCATCATCGTCAGGTAGTCGACGACCTGGTCGGCGTCGAGCGTGCGGCTGGTCATCCACCAGTCGACGACGTGCTGGATACCGCCGACGAGAGCGTGCGACCACAGCTCGGCGCCGGTGGTGTCCGCGCCGCGCTCGGTCATGCGCATCACGATGCTGCTCATGACCAGCTGCGACACCAGGCGTACCGAGTCGGCGGGAGCCGGCGACGAGGTCGGCGAGCTGGCGAGTGCGAAGCGGTACAGGTTGGGTTCGTCGTCGACCGC
Source organism: Gordonia sp. CNJ-863 (assembly GCF_001942325.1). Taxonomy (NCBI): domain Bacteria; kingdom Bacillati; phylum Actinomycetota; class Actinomycetes; order Mycobacteriales; family Gordoniaceae; genus Gordonia; species Gordonia sp. CNJ-863. The sequence continues at coordinate 67,743 of NZ_MKKG01000010.1, read as the reverse complement.
GTGGACGTACACACCGATGATCGTGTGGGTGAGCGTGTACTCGTCGACGTCGTCGGAGAGCGCCTCCGTCAGTCGCGGCCAGATCGTGTTCTCGAAGAAGCGCACGGTGGTCGCGACCCCGAGGTCGCTCTTGTCGGTGAAGTACCGGTAGAGAACGGTCTTGGAGACACCGATGTGGGCGGCGATCTCGTCCATCCCGACGTCGGCGCCGAGCTCGCGGACAGCGGTGATGACGCCGTCGGTCAGCTCGGTGCGTCGGGCGAGCTTGTGCTTCTCCCAGCGCTGCTTGCGGCCGTCCGGTTTGGCGCCGGTCTCGGTGACCGTGGTCAGAACCTGTTCGAGGCCGCGCGTCACGTTGGCCGCAGCCGCCATCGCTGCACGCGCAGCAGCTGCGGGATTGGGGCGGTTGGCCATCACGACGCCAGCGTAGTCGGTTGATGGGTGACACTGGTGCCATGGCATCGAGAGTGATCGAAGGAGTCGCCGGGCAGCCCGAGGGCAAGCCCGATGCGCCGTCCGCCCCTGGATTCGGAGGGGACAGCGCCGGGGATGCCGGCCGACGCAGGGATCTCCGCAGGATGAAGGCGGTCGCGACCGGCTTCCTGGTCTTCGCGGCGGTGGTCTACCTCTTCACCCGCTACCTCGAGCACCGCGACGGCGCCGACGTCGCCGCGTGGGTCGGCTATGTGCAGGCCGCATCCGAGGCCGGCATGGTCGGCGCGCTGGCCGACTGGTTCGCGGTGACGGCTCTCTTCCGGCATCCGCTGGGTATCCCGATCCCGCACACCGCCCTGATCCGCAAGAAGAAGGACGACATCGGCGACCAGCTGGGCGGCTTCATCGAAGAGAACTTCATGACGCCCGAGGTCGTCGTCTACCGCGCACAGCAGATCGATCTGCCGCGACGGTTGTCGACGTGGGTCGCCGATCCGCGCAACGCGCCGCGGATCTCCGGCGAAGCGGCGCGCGCGATCCAGCTCGCGTCGGAGATGCTCCGCGACGAGGACGTCGAACAGCTCATCCAGGCCGCACTGAAGTGGGTCGCCGAACCCCAGTGGGCACCCCCGACGGGCCGCATCCTGGAACAGCTCATCGCCGAGGACCGCCTCGAACCGGTCTTCCAGATGCTGTGCGATCGCGCGCACGAATGGGCGATCGGCAGCCAGGACCTCATCGACCGCCTCGTCGACCGCGACGGCCCGCAGTGGACGCCGAAGTTCGTCAACACACTCGTCGGCGACAAGATCCACCGGGAGCTCGTCGAGTTCACCTACAAGGTGCGCTCCGACCCCGACCACGAATTGCGCCGGGCCATGCACGAATTCGTGGAGAAGTTCGCCGACGACCTGCAGAACGATCCCGAGATGATCGAGAAGTTCGAGGCGATCAAGATGGAACTGGTGGGTCGCGACGAGGTCACCGGCGCGGCGTCGACCGCCTGGAAGACCGGCAAGGCCGTCATCGAGCAGATGCTCGACGACCCCAACAGCACGCTGCGGAACACCCTGTCGGACTCGATCATCCAGCTCGCCACCAGGATTCGCGACGACCGTCCGCTGCAGGAGAAGATGAACGGCTGGGTCGCGCGGGTCGCGCACCACATCGCCGCGAACTACTCGCAGGAGATCATCTCGGTCATCACCGAGACCGTGCGCGGTTGGGACGCCGACGACACCAGCCGCAAGATCGAACTGCAGGTGGGACGCGATCTGCAGTTCATCCGGATCAACGGCACCGTGGTCGGTGCGCTCGCCGGCCTGGTCATCCACACGACGTCGGTGCTGATCTTCCACTGACGTCGAATCCCGGTGATCCGCCCACGATCCGACGCCCGGATTAGCTGTGTGCTTGCACGTGCTAGCAGCGACGTCGATACTCGGTAGAGATGATCCACCCCTGGAACGGAGCGTGATGAAGCGCGACAAGGACGAGGCTTCCGTCGACGCCGTCGTGAACGGCGAGGCCGAGTCCGTCGACTCCGCGGATCATGCGTCCGACGACGGCGACGGCACGACGGCGATGGCGGTCGAGGCCGTGGAGGCCGTCGCGACGGCCGCGCAGGACGCGGTGGCGAACGCGGCGCAGGACATCGGTGCTTTCATCCGGTCCCAGCGAGTGGCCGCAAAGGTCTCGCTCCGGCAGCTCTCCGAACGTGCCGGGGTCAGCAATCCGTACCTCAGTCAGATCGAGCGAGGCCTCCGGAAACCCTCCGCGGACGTCCTCGCCCAGATCGCCAAGGGCCTACGGGTGTCTGCGGAAGTGTTGTACGTGCGCGCAGGAATTCTCGAAGAACGCCCCGCGAGCCCGGTCCGTGATGCTCTTATCGCAGATGACTCGATCAACGAGCGTCAGAAACAGATGTTGCTGGAGATCTACGAGTCCTTCCGCAAGGAGAACGCGATCTCCTCGACTGGTTCCGAGAAAGACGAGTTCCGAGAGAACTGAGGCAGGAGAGCTGAATGAGCGAGAACCCGTTGACGACAGCCGTGGGACAGGTGGCCGCCTTGCTGGCCGAGGTCCGGCAGCGCGGGGAGGCGGCGAGCGAACAGGCCCAGTCCAAGCTCGCCGAGACCGTCGAAACCACCCAGTCGAGGCTCGCCGAGACTGTCGAGACCACCCAGTCGAAGTTGGTCGAGACCGTCGGCTCGACGCAGGCGAAGATCACGGGTTCCCGGGACGACGCCCAGGCGAGGATCGACGAGGCGCTCGCGACCGCGTTGGCGCTCTTCGAGGAGGCGAAGTCGAAGCTGTCGACGCTTCCGGTCGAATTGCCCAGCGAGATCGAGGAATTGCGCGCCCGGTTCTCCCCGGAGGAGCTCCGCAAGGTCGCCGAGGCCTATCTCGCCGTCGCGGCCGGGCTGCTGACGTCCCTGTCGGAACGGCGTGACGAGGCCGTCGGGAAGCTCTTGTCGCAGCCGGTCGTCGGGGAGAACCTGCCGAAGCTCGAGAAGGTCTACAGCGACGCGGTCGGTCTCACCGAGGAGGCGCTGGGGACGATCTCCGAGCAGACTCGCGCGGTTGGTGAGCGGGCGCTGCGCCTGGCCGGGCTGGCCGACGGCAGCGGACCCGACGGCACGATCCGCGACGCCAGCGCCGACGCTCCGGTGCGGGCGGTCGCTGCGGCGCCGGCTCCGGCGAAGAAGGCCCCCGCCAAGGCGACCCCTCCCGCGAAGGCTGCCGCGGACAAGGCACCCGCGAAGAAGGCACCGGCCGAGAAGGCGGCAACGAAGAAGGCCCCCGCCAAGACGACCCCGGCCAAGAAGGCTCCCGCGAAGAAGGCGCCGGCGAAGAAGGCCGCCGCGGTGAAGGGCGCCGCCGAACGCGCCGCGGCCAAGAAGGCCCCGGCCCGCAAGACCACCCCCGCCAAGGCGACGAAGGCCACACCGACCAAGGCGGCTGCGAAGAAGACACCCGCGGCGAAGAAGGCCGCAGCGGCGAACAAGGCGACCGCGGCGAAGAAGACGACCGCAGCGAAGAAGACGGCCGCGAAGAAGGCTCCCGCCAAGAAAACTGCTGCCAAGAAGGCCACTCCCCGCGCCGACTGATCCCTCGGCGCACGTTCCGCCCGCGCGTGGCGTCGTGGGCTGCTGCGGCAATCGGGGCGCACGGGACTAGAGTGTTCGGCGTGGACGTCTTCAGCGTGTTGGCCTACGGGCAGAGTCTGATCATGTTGGTCCTGACTGTGGTCGCGGGGATCGCGGCGGTCGTCGCGTTGATCCACGCGGCCATTCAGCGGCCCGATGCCTTCCCTGCGGTCGACCGGCAGAGCAAGGTGATCTGGGTTGCGATCCTGGCCGCCGCGTCGCTGTTCATCTGGTTCTTCGGCGCGGTGAGCTTCCTGGGCATCATCGGCGTGGTCGCGATGCTCGTGTACCTGGTCGACGTGCGCAAACGTGTGGACGACATCCAGGGCAAGTCCTGGTTCAGCAAAAAGGCCTGAGGCATCGTGGCGGAGTATCGGATCAACGACCTCGCCGAGGCGTCGGGGGTCAGCGTTCGCAACATCCGGGTCTACCAGGACCGCGGACTGCTTCCGCCACCCACCATCCGCGGCCGTGCGGGCTGGTATTCCGACCAGCACCTGGTCCGCCTGAACCTCATCTCCCGCATGCTCGAACGCGGGTACACGTTCGCGACGATCAGCGAGTTGCTGCACGCCGCCCACCACGGCATGCGCGTCGAACAGATCCTGCGCGGGTCGCCGAAGGGCGGTCGATTCCGCAACTTCAAGCGCGCCGCGACGATCACCATCGCCGAGCTGAAGAAGACGCTCAACGCGTCGGACAGGTCCATCGCGCTCAGTCAGAAGCTGGGTCTGCTGGCCAAGGACGGCACGCACTATGCGATCCGCAACCCCGAGCTCCTCGAGGGTGCCGAGGTCCTGGTGAAGGCCGGTGTCGACCTGGAGTTCCTCCTCGACCGGTGGGTTCGTGTCCAGGACGATCTCGAGGACGTGGCGTCGAGCTTTGTGTCGATCATCACCGACAAGTATTTCGACGAGAACCTTCCCGACCTGGGCGAGGCCGGCGTGAGCGAGATGGCTGACCTGATCCAGACGGTTCGTCCGATGGCGCACGAGATCGTCGAGACGACGTTCCGCCGGGCCCTCGACGAGCAGATCTCCCAGGCGATCGGGCGGGCGGCGACCTACTTCGATGCCACCACCGGGGATGACGAACCTGACTCCACGACGCCGAATTCGTCCGGTGACCAGCCTGACCCCGGCTATGAGACAACGGATATTGGTACATTGAACACCGACACGGGGCGCTGAACGCGGCGCCCCCCTCGGGTCTCCCTTGCGGACGACCCGTCCGAGGCTGGAGGAGTGCCGGTGAACAAGAGGTCGTTGGTGAACGTCGGGGGAATCGCGACCGTGATCGGTGCGGGCGTGGTCGGGGTCGGCGTGGGCACCGTGCTCGCCGGTATCGCCCGAAGTGCGCTGCGCGCCGAACTCGCGGTCGACGACGGTCCCGACGACCTGCTCACCGCGCCCGACTCGGCGCCGCACCGGCTGCCGGTCCGCAGTTCCGACGGGACCGTCCTCAATGTCGAGATCTACGGCTCCGACGACGCAGCGGACGACGACGGTGACGTCATCGTCATGGTTCACGGTTGGACCTGCAACACCGCGTATTGGTATCCGCAGATCAATCACCTCGCCTCCTCCGAGGGCGGTCGCCGACGCGTGGTCGTCTACGACCAGCGTGGTCACGGACTCAGTGAGCGAGGCCTCCGGCGTCCGACCATCGCGATGCTCGGACAGGATCTCGACGCTGTGCTCGAGGCAGCCGTGCCCGCCGGCCGGCGCGCAATCCTGGTGGGGCACAGCATGGGCGGGATGACCATCATGTCGTGGGCGGGGCAGTACCCGGAGAAGGTCGGCTCGCGGGTCTCGGCCGTGGTGCTCGTCTCGACCGCAGCGAAGGGCGTCCTGGAGAACCACACCCTCGTCCCGGTTGATCTGCCCGCGTATGCGCGGCCGTTCGCGCCCGTGGTGGCCAAGGCGTTCACCTCGATGCCGGTGCCGATCCCCAAGACTCCCTACGGCGTTCGCATCTCGCATTACATCGCACTGGGACCCCACGCGCGCAAGGCGCACGTCGACTTCGTCGAGAGATGATCGGAGCCTGCCCCCCGCGCGCACGGGCCGGCTGGGGTTCGGCGATGGGCAAACTCGACGTCACGCCGGGGCTGGCCGCGCTGTCGGTGCCCACGACCGTGGTCGTCGGCACCGAGGACCGGCTGACCCCGCGCACTCATGCCGAACAGATGGCAGAGGTGTTGCGGCGCAATGGTTCGCTGCGTGATCTGGTCGTCTACCAAGGCGTCGGCCACATGACGAGCATCGAGGCCGCGGAGCGGTTCAACGAAATGCTCGACGACCTGGTGGCCGAGGTCTCGCGAGCCGAGCAGCGGGTCAGCTGAGTCGCGACATCCGACCCGGCGTCACAGCGCGCAGTTGACGAAGACCGGCTCGGGTCGCAGGGTGACGCCGAAGGTGTCGAGAACGCCGTCGCGGACCTCGCGCGCGAGCGTCAGCAGCTGTTCGGTGGTAGCCGCACCCCGATTGGTCAGCGCCAGAGTGTGTTTCGTGGACAAGCGGACCGGGGCGTCGGCGGACGGGTAGCCGCGTCCGAAGCCGGCCCGTTCGATGAGCCACCCCGCCGACAGTTTGATCGCGGTGGGGGCGTCGGCGTTCGGGGAGTCGCCCGTGTTCGGCTGCGGGCCGGCCGGGTAGGACGGGATCGCCACGTCGTCGCCGACCCTCGCCGCGATGCGTTCCAGGACCGCGGGGGCGTCCTCGCCGTCGACGATCGGGTTGGTGAAGAACGAACCGGCACTCCAGGTGTCGAAGTCGTCGGGGTCGAGGACCATGCCCTTGCCGCGACGCAGTCCGAGCACCGCCTCGCGGGCGGTGACGGCGTCGACGCGGTCGCCGGGCTCGACACCGACCGTCGTGGCCAGCTCGCGGTACCGGATCGGCTGGCTCGCGCGATCGTCGTTGAGCCAGAAGGACACCGCGACCACCACGAAATCGTTGCGGTGCTTCAGATTGCTGGTGCGGTAGCCGAGTCCGAGCTCGGCGGGGGAGACCCACCGCAGGGTGCCCGACCGGCGGTCGAGGACCTGGACCGACCGCAGGATGTCGGCGACCTCGACTCCGTAGGCCCCGACGTTCTGCACCGGCGTCGCACCGGCCGCGCCCGGAATCCCCGACAGGCACTCCAACCCTCCGAAACCCGCCTCCACGGTCGCGGCGACCAGGTCGTCCCAGCCCACGCCGGCGTCGGCGACGACATGCGGACGACCCGACTCGCGGCCCGAGCCGAACTCGATGCGGCTGCTCGCCAGCACGACGGCGGTGCCGTCGAAGCCGGCGTCGCCGATGACGAGGTTGGACCCGCCGCCGATCACCAGCACGGGTTCGGACCGTTCGTCGAGCTCCTGGATGGTCTCGACGATGCTGCGCGTGTCCGGGCAGCGCACGATCTCGCGGGCCGGGCCGCCCAGACGCAGGGTGGTCAGCTCGGCGAGGGGCGCGCTCAGCGGCGTCTGCGTGTCGGTCACGCGTTCAACGGTAACCGGCGAACGGTAGCGTTCTCCTCATGGCGAGCAAGCTGCAGCACTCGGTGTCCTACCCGTTCTCCACCGAACGGCTCTGGGCGCTCTACACCACTGAGCAGTACTGGCACGATCTGGTGGAGCGGATGAACTCCGGTCACGGCCACGTCGAGAAGGTGAACATCGCGGGCGACACCGTGTCCGTCGAGATGAGTCAGGGCATCCCCTCGGAGAAGCTCCCGTCGGCGGTCACCAAGATCATGCCCGGCGACCTCCGGATTCCGCGGAAGAACACATTTCGGCTGGTCGGAGACCGGATCGAGGGTGAGATCCACGCCACGGTCGAGGGCGCCCCGGTGCCGGTGAACGTGTACGGGACCATCACCACCGCCGGCGATCCGGCGACCAGTGACTGCTCCGCCGAGGTGTCGGTGAACCTGCCGATGTTCGGTGGGAAGATCGAGAAGGCCGTGGTCAGCGAGCTGGTCGGCCTGCTCGATCACGAGTGTGGGCACACCGTCGATTGGGAGTCGGGAAATCCGCTGACGTAGCCTGGTCGTCATGGCACGACGGCTCAGCTACTCCGCTCGCTACACCCACCCTGCGGAGAAGCTCTACCAAGCGCACAGCATCAAGCAGTACTGGGACGACATGATGGCGGGATTCCAGATGATCTCGCCGCACTGCGAGGTCGCCTCCTTCACCTCCGACGAGAACGGGGTCAAGGTCGTCCTCAGGCAGACGATCGGTCGCGACCAGCTGCCCCCGCTCGCGCAGACGGTGATGATGAAGGACATGGTCATCACGCGTGAGGAGACCCTCGGTCCGTTCGACCCGGACCACACCAAGGGCACCTACAACGCGTCGATCCCCGCGGGTCCGGGCAGCCTCAACGGCTGGCAGGAACTGTTCCCCACCGACGACGGCTGCACGATCCGCCGGACCAGTGAGGCGAAGGTCTTCGTCCCGTTCGTCAACGGCAAGCTCGAGCAGATGATCCTCATCAACCTGGTCGATCTGTTCCGGGCCGAGGCCGAGTACGCCAAGGACTGGATCGACAAGAACTTGTGAGTCGCACCCCCGGACAGCAGTCCGGGCGACGGCCGTCGAACAGTCCGATCGGCCGGGTGACGCGCGGAACGACCAACATCAACCGTCTCCGTCGGGTGGATCGGTGGATGGCTCATGAACCGGCCGTGATCGCGGCCCTCGATGTCGCCCGTCCGCTGGTCGTCGACCTCGGCTACGGCGCACGCCCCGACACCACCGTCGAGATGGCCGGCCGGCTCCGCCGCGTAGCCCCCGACCTGGAGATGGTGGGACTCGAGATCGACCCGGCCCGCGTCGTCGACCCGCGCGACGGTGTGCGGTTCGCGGTCGGCGGCTTCGAGATGGCGGGCCTGCGTCCCCGGGTGGTGCGCGCCTTCAACGTCCTGCGGCAGTACGACGAGACCGAGGTCGACGCCGCGTGGTCGCGGCTGCGTGCGGCTCTGTCGCCGGGCGGGGTGATCGTCGAGGGCACCTGCGACGAGATCGGCCGACGCTGTACGTGGGTGCTGCTCGACGTCGCGGGGCCGGTCAGCCTGACGCTCTGCTGGGCTCCCGAACACTCCGAGCGCCCATCCGATCTCGCCGAACGACTGCCGAAGGCGCTCATCCATCGCAATGTGCCGGGCGAGAAGATCCACGACCTGCTGACCCTCGCCGACCAGTGCTGGGACATCGCCGCCCCGCTGGCGCCGTACGGGCCACGCGTCCGCTGGCGTCACGCCCAGGACCTGCTGCGCGAACGCGGCGTCGACTGTGTCGTCACCCGCCGTCGGATGTCGGACAACGTGCTGACTGTCCCGTGGGAAGCCGTCGCCCCCTAGACCGCGGGCACTACTGTGGCGGCTATGCGTGTGGCGATGGCTCAGATCAGTTCGACCGACGATCCGAGCGAGAACCTGGTGACCCTACGCGCGGCGACGCAGGACGCCGCATCGCGCGGGGCGCGCCTGGTCGTGTTCCCGGAGGCGACCATGTGCCGGTTCGGCGTTCCGTTGAAGCCGGTGGCGGAGGATCTCGACGGGCCGTGGGCGAGGGCGGTGTCGGAGGTGGCGGCGTCGGCCGGCGTGACCGTGGTGGCCGGGATGTTCACCCCGTCGGACGACGGCCGCGTGTTCAACACGGTGCTCGTCGCACACCCCGACGGGTCGCGTCAGGGATACGACAAACTGCACCTGTACGACGCCTTCGGGTTTCAGGAGTCCAAGACCGTCGCGGCCGGTTCGGAACCGCTGACCTTCGAGGTCGACGGGGTCACCGTGGGGGTGGCCACCTGTTACGACATCAGGTTCCCCGCACTGTTCACGAACCTCGCCCGACGTGGCGCGCAGATCGTCGTCGTGCCGACGTCCTGGGGTGCCGGGCCTGGCAAGATCCATCAGTGGAAGGTGCTCGCGACGGCCAGGGCACTGGATTCGACGACGTTCGTCGTCGCCGTGGGGCAGGCACTTCCCCCGGATGAGGCGGTCGCCGGGTCGGGGGCCCCGACCGGGATCGGACACAGCCAAATCACAGACCCCTTCGGTACCGTGGTCGCCGCGTACCCGGAGAGGGTCGGTGTCGATGTCCACGACCTCGACCTGGCACTGGTCGAGAAGGCTCGTAAACAACTGGCGGTCCTCGCCAACGAGCGAGAGCTGCCTGCCGGCGGTGCGGTGTCCAGCAAGGTCGCACCCACCGGCGAACGGCTTCGAGAGTCCGACGACCGAGGACGGAATCCATGAGCGACAGCAAAATTCCCGGTGGTGGCCCCCGAGACCAGGGTGAGTCGCACGATCCCACCGAATCCGCAGGACCCACCGATCACACCGAATCCACCGGCGACGACTGGCGTCCGGTGGAGGACGCCGACCCCACCAGGTCCGCTGAGCCAGTCGAGCCCTCCACCGGTACAGACGTTCCCGAGTCGGGGGAGACCGAACAGTTCCCCACGACTCCGATCGCGCCCGGGGCGCAGGCGTATTCGAACGTGCCGCCCTCGGAGGCCGACACCTCCGACCTGAGCGGCGGGCCCGGCCGGCCGGGCACCGCGCAGTTCGCGCCCGGGGAGACGCCCTACCACGACGACTCGAGCGCACCCCTGGCGACGCCGGGCAGCGGTCCGGTGCTGACCTCGCCGCGAAAGAGCCGCAGCACCAAGAAGATCGTGGCGCTGAGCGCCATCGCCGTGCTGCTGCTCGTGGTCATCGGCGCGGTCGGCAGCGAGCTCTATCTGCGCAACAAGGTGACGAACTGCCTCGAGGAGTCGTTCAGCGGTCTCACCGGCGTGCCCACCTCGGTGTCGCTGAGCCGCAAGCCGATCATCCTGCAGGGCAGTGGCGACGTTCCGTACGTCCAGGTCGACACCAAGGACGGTGCCGATGCCGACGGTGTGCGTCTGCACATGCGGGCCGACGGCATCTCCGGGAACAGCAGCAGCACCGACATCCGCACCCTCAACGGCGACGGCTTCATCCCCTACGAGCGGATCGTCGAACTCAGCAAGGAAAGCGCTCCCGCCGGTGCCGGCGGCCAGAGCACCGGCAACGGCGCGAGCCCGGTCGGCTCGGTCGAGGAGATCACCGGCAATGCGGCCGACGGCACCTTCGAGGTGCAGGCGGCCTTTCCGGTGATGTTCTTCGCGGTTCCGGTGTCGGCGACGATCAAGCCCGTCCTCACCGACGGCCGGGTCGACTTCGAGGTCGTCAAGGCCAGCGCGCTGGTGTTCGGCATCCCGCCGGACTTCGCACAGCAGATCGTCGACCAGGTCACCACCTCGGCGCTCGGGCCGTTCTTCGACGAGGTCCGGGTCGATCAGCTGAAGGTCACCGACACGGGTCTCGAGTTCGCGATCAGCGGCTCGGACGTCCAGCTGACCAACGAGATGACCGGGAACGAACAATCGAGTTGCTCGGTCTGATCGATGGTCGCTCGGCTATCGGCGTTCTCCGGGCGGGTCGATGCGGTGAATCCACACCGTCGGCCCGCCGGTGAGCGTGAACTCGCCGCGGACCGGCGCGTCCCATCGGCGGACGTAGACCTCCGACATGGTGGCGTCGGCGGTCCCGGCGACCACCGGTAGATCATCCCGGCGTCCCATCTCGATCACCTCGTCGAGGAGGCCGGCCAGCGTGCCGCCGCGTCGATGTCCGGGATGCACGAGCGCGAAGAGGATCTCGATCGCGCGACCGTCGGTCACGGCGTCTTTCTGAGTCCGACGCAATTCGGTGAATCGATCGGCGAATCCGTCGAGTGCTCCGACGAAATGACGAATTCGTGCCATGAGTTCGTCGTCGACACCTCCGGCCGGACGGGTCGGATAAGAGAGTGCGATCAGCGCGATCAGGGTGCCGGTCCCGTCGAATACACCTCGGAGTCCGTGGAAATTCTCGGCGACGAGGACTTCGCCGTACCACCGATAGGCCTCGGTAGGTGCATCGTCACCGAGTAGCCACTGATACATCGGGGTTTCACGCAGACCGTTCTCGAGCAGGTCGAGTGCACTTTCCCGATCGGACTCCGTCAGCGGGCGAGAGCCGTTTCGGGCTGCCTGGATGCCTTGCGTCACCGCTACATATCAGCACATCGGCGAAACGGTGAGGTGTTCCTCCGCCGCGTTGGGGCGGTGGGCGAGACGTCGATATGTAGACTTCACAACCGCCTGGCGACCTTTCCGGTATGTGAGGCAGCAATGGATCGGCGACGATATCCGACGCCGATTTCTTCCTGTTCCGCCGTCGTAGTTCGGAGTGGTCTCGCCCGATGCCCGTCCCACCGTCGTTGAACAGAGGTCAGGTGCGAGCGCTCGTCGGCCTCGTCGGCACCGCGCTGAGGGCGTCACCGTGGGTGGTCGCGGGATTCGTCGTCTTCCAACTGGCCAGCGTGTTCACGTCGCTGGCCCAGCCGGCGCTGAACGCCGCGATCATCGACGACGGAATCCTGCGCGGCGACGTGGGGACCATCAAGGTCGTGGGGCTGCTGATGGTCGCGGTGGCCGTGGTCAACCTCGCGGTCTCGCTCGGTGCCACCTACCTCGCCTCGCATCTGTCGGCGAGCTCCGCCCGCGATCTGCGCGGCCGGGTCAACAGCCGGATCGGCATGTTCACCGACCAGCAGGTCGCCCGGCTGGGCCTGTCCAGCCTGCTGACCAGATCCACCGGCGACGTGGGACAGATCCAGGGCTTCCTGTTCATCTTCCTCACGGTCGTCGTGACCGCGCCGCTCATGCTGTTCGGTGCGCTGGTGCTCTCCCTGTCGCAGGCGTGGCAGATGGCCCCGGTGATCTTCGTGGCCGGGCTGGTCCTCGTCGCGCTGGTCGGGGTGCTCGTGCGGCGCATCGTCCCGTGGGCCGCGCGCCTGCAGCGTCGGCTCGACACCATCAATCGCGTGCTGCGCGAACAGTTGCGCGGCATACCCGTGATCAGGACGTTCCGGCAGGAGGCCCGCGAGCGCGCGCGGTTCGCGGTGGAGAACGACGAACTCACCGACGTCGCCTTGCGGCTGGGACGGACTCAGGTACTGCTCCTCCCGACCGTGACCGTGGTGTCCAATCTCGCCGGGGTCGCGGTGGCCGCCCTGGGCGCGATCTTCGTGGACCGCGGCCAGATGCAGATCGGCCAGATCGCGGCGGCGGTCGGATACCTCGGCCAGATCCTGCTCGCCGTGTCATTGCTGACCGTCATCGCCGGCGTCATCCCGCGCGCGGTCACCAGCGCGGACCGCATCGCCGAGGTCCTCGTCACCGAGGTGCTCGATTCCGGCGACGCCGAGGCCGGGGTGACGTCGTCCGCACCCGCGGTGGTCTTCGACGCCGTCTCCGTCGGCTTTCCCGGCGCCGACGCGCCCGCGGTCGACGCGATCTCGCTGACATGCGCCGCCGGCACGGTCACCGGACTCCTCGGCGGTACCGGCAGCGGGAAGTCGACATTGCTGTCGTTGCCGTTGCGCTTCGCCGACCCCGACTCGGGCGTCGTCCGGTGGGATGGCACGGACGTGACCGGCCTGGCGCCGGCGTGGGTACGTGCGCGGACCGCGTTCGTCGGGCAGGGTGCAACGCTGGTGACCGGCACGATCGCCGACAACCTGCGGATCGGTCGTCCCGACGCCACGGACGAACAACTGTGGAAAGCGCTCGAGGTGGCCGCGGCCCGTGACTTCGTCGAGGCGCGGCCCGAGGGGCTCGACGCTCGCGTCGCGCAGGAGGGCCGCAACTTCTCGGGAGGCCAGCGACAGCGCCTGGCGCTGGCCCGCGCCGTCCTCCGACGTCCCGCGCTGTACGTGCTCGACGATCCCTTCAGCGCCCTCGACGTCGACACCGAGCGCGAGGTCATCGCCAATCTGCGACGAGCCCACCCGGAGGCAACGGTGCTGATCGCGGCCCAGCGGGTCTCGTCGGTCCGGCATGCCGACGCCATCGGCGTGCTGGAGGACGGCCGTCTCGTCGCCGTCGGCACCGACGAGACCCTGCGCACCGACAGTGAGATCTACCGCGAGATCGCCTACGCCCAGGCGGTGACCGATGCCTGATACGAACCGGCGCGACGGTTCACTGCGATGGCTGATGCGGCAACTCCACCTGAGTCGGGGTCGCGCCGTCGCGATCTCGCTGTGCGCGATCGTGGCGTCGCTGGGCGCGGTCGTCGGACCGATCCTGTTCGGTGTGGTCACGAACGTGATCGTCGACGGGACGATGGGCGCGGAAGGCATGGACTGGCGGCGACTCTGGACAGTGCTCGGCGTGCAGGCGGCGATCTATGTGGCGGTCGCCTGCCTCGCGTTCACGCAGGGGCAGATGTTGACCATCGCGGTGCAGCGGTCGGTGGCGGGGTTGCGCGCGCGCATCGAGGACAAGGTCCATCGGCTCCCGCTGCGCTACTTCGAGTCGAACAACCGTGGCGTGCTCGTCAGCAAGCTCACCGCGCACACCGACAATGCCGCCACCGTGATCGCTCCGGTGCTGGTCACCGTGCCCACCAACGTGCTGACCCTTTTCGTGGTCACCGTCGTGCTGTTCGTCGTCTCGCCGCTGTTGGCGACCGTCGCGCTTGTCGCCGCGCCGGTGTCGGCAGCGGTGTCGGTCGTCATCGCGCGGCGGGCACGACCGTTCCTCGAGACCCGGTGGACCACCACGGCCGCCCTCACCGGGCACCTCGAGGAAGAGCTGAGCACGCGCCGCATGCTGCAGGCGTACAACGCCGAACCCATCGCCCGGCGTCGGTTCGACGCCCTCAACGAGAAGCTCTTCGGTTCGACGCGTTCCTCCCAGTGGGCCGCCGGCACACTCGCGCCGGTCCTCACTGCGATCAACGCCGTGGTGTTCCTGACCCTGGCGGTCCTCGGCGGCCTCATGGTCGTCGACGGAACCCTGAGTCTCGGTGCCGCCCAGGTGGCCGTGATCTTCGCCCAGCAGCTGTCCTCGGCGGTACGTGAACTCGCTGGTTTCGTGACCAAGGTGCAGTCGGGCACGGTGTCGGCGGGCAAGGTGCGCGAGGTGCTCGACGAGCCGGAGGACGGCGCGTCGGAGACCGGCGAGGTGGGGCCGGACCAGGCTGGGCGTCATCGTCGACCGCCGGAGATCGTGTTCGACGACGTCGCCTTCGCCTACGAGGAGAGCATGCCGGTGCTCGGCTCCGTGAGTTTCCGGATGGAGCCGGGTACGACGACGGCGATCGTCGGCTCGACCGGCGCGGGCAAGACGACCATCACCAACCTGCTGCAGGGCTTCTACCGTCCGACCGGCGGTTCGATCACCATCGACGGTGACGATGCCGTCGACCTCGGCCCGCAACGGGTGCGCGACGGAATGGCGGTCGTGACCCAGGAGCCATGGCTGTTCACCGGGACCGTCCGCGAGAACATCGCCTACGGGATGTCCGACGACGACGCGGTGGACCGTGCGGTCCACGACGGACATCTCGACCAGATCGTCGCGACGCTGCCCCAGGGCATCGACACCGTCATCGGCCAGGAATCGGAGAACCTCAGCGCGGGGGAGAAACAGCTCGTCACCGTAGCTCGGGCCATCGCGGCATCGCCCCGCATCCTCATCCTCGACGAGGCGACCAGCGCCGCCGACCCCCGCACCGAGCTGCTCGTGCAGCGGGCGCTGCAACGTCTGCGCGCCGACACGACGACGCTGCTGATCACCCACCGGATGGCCACGGCCGCGCTCGCGGACCAGATTGTCGTTCTCGAGGAGGGGAGGATCGTCGAATCGGGAACGCACGATGAGCTGATCAGCGCCGGCGGGGTCTATGCGCGACGATGCGGCGTCGATTCGGCATCGCGTGCCGAATGAATCGCCACAGGTCAGGGTCCTTTTGCGTGCATAACAATCCGTTTCGTGAAACGCATTGGCGTATTCGTCCCATTTGAACAAGCGCTTGACCCACTTACCGATGGAGTATGGAATCGAAACCTACCGATCGGAAAGTTACGGTGACGGAGGTTTGGCGCGATTTTGAGTCGATACGCCACCGAAACGTTGCATCAACGTTGCTAATGGCCATTGTTTTCGCGGGTTTGATGGACGATCGTCCCACTGAATTCCATTGTTCGTATTAACGCAGTGGTGTGAGCTGGACTTTTGTGACATCGGTCGATGGCGAAAGAAGTATTCGTGACAAGTCCCCGGGAATAATGGAGACATTGTCGAGACGGATATGTAATCTCTGTCTCGAGCCGCCGCACAGGTGGGAGCAGGCGCTCACATCGAATCTTTCCCCCATGAACGAAGGAGTTCCCATGAGCTTTGGAATTGGCGATGCAATCGAAGGTGCCGTCACCGACGCGATCACCGAAGCGATCCTCGGTGTGTTCACCGGCTCGCTCGAGAGCGGTTCCGACACGCCGGAGTAGTCCGACCAGTCTTTTCGAATCGCCTCACGGCCCCGGCTGTGAGGCGATTCGTGTCGAGCGGGGCCGAACAGTCGTCAGCGGGGAGTCCGGGCGGTTGAATGATCCGCGGTGCGTGTCCGCCCGGCAGCCCGACACGATACGGTCCATCTGACAAGACCCATGCCCGCCCCGGGGCCTGTCGGGGACTCGACGAGGAGGAATGCATGAACCAGCGTCTGCGCAGGTGCGGCGCCGCGATCGCGGTCGCTCTGGGCATCGGGCTCACGCTGTCGGCCACCGGCACCGCCGGCATGGCAGCCGCGGCGCCGAGTCTCGTGACCGCGGGTTCGCCCACCGAACGGGTCACCGACATCGTCGTGCATTCCGATGCGATGAACAAAGACATCCCGCTGACGGTGATCAAGCCGGCCGACGAGTCCAAGCCACGTGGGGTCCTCTATCTCCTCAACGGCGCGGGCGGCGGCGAGGACGGCGCCAACTGGCTGGCGAAGACCGACATCGTCGAGTTCACCAAGAACAAGAACCTCTACGTCGTCATCCCCAACCAGGGGCAGTTCAGCTACTACACCGACTGGGAGAAGCCCGACCCCGAGCTCGGCGTCCACAAGTGGTCGACGTTCCTGGGCAAGGAACTGCCTCCGGTCTTCGACGCGAACTTCAACACCTCCGGGCGCAACGCGATCGGTGGCATCTCCTCGTCGGGAACCTCGGTCCTGAACCTCGCGATCGAGCATCCGGGTCTTTACGAGGCAGTCGGTTCCTACAGCGGCTGCCCGACCACCGCCGACCCGTTCGGCCAGAACAGCATCCGGCTGGTCGTCGAGGTCCGCGGCGGCGGCGACGCCAGGAACATGTGGGGCCCGTACAACGGACCCGGCTGGCGTAAGCACGATCCGGTCATCAACGCCCACAAGCTGCGTGGCACCAAGCTGTACATCTCCAATGCGACCGGCCTGCCCGGGCAGTACGACAACCCGGCGTACGTGAAGAAGACCGACACCCTCGCCGATCAGATCCTGGTCGGTGGCGCCATCGAGGGCGGCACCATGACCTGCACCCTGCAGCTGGTGAACCGGCTGCAGCAGTTGAACATCCCGGCGACGGTCGACCTGCCGCCCACCGGCACCCACTCCTGGGGCTACTGGCAGGACCAGCTGCACCGCTCGTGGTCGTTCTACGAGCGGGCCCTGAACTAGTCGAAGTTCCGAACTAGTTGAAGATCACGGTCTTCCGGCCGTGAACGAGGACGCGGTCCTCGAGGTGCCAGCGCAGGCCGCGGGACAGGACCAGCGTCTCGATGTCGCGGCCCTGACGCACCATGTCGGTCACCGAGTCGCTGTGATCGACTCGGATCACGTCCTGTTCGATGATCGGTCCGGCGTCGAGTTCGGCGGTGACGTAGTGGCACGTCGCACCGACCAGCTTGACGCCCCGGGCGAATGCCTGGTGGTACGGGCGGGCGCCGATGAAGCTCGGCAGGAAGCTGTGGTGAATGTTGATCGCACGGCCGGCCCACGCTTCGCACAGTTTCGGGGGCAGGATCTGCATGAACCGTGCGAGGACCACGGCGTCGGGCTGGTAGCTGTCGACGATCCGGGCGAGTTCGGCAAAGGCATCGGCCTTGCGCTCACCGAACGGGACATGGTGGAACGGGATCTCGAAACGCGTTGCCAGCTCTTCGAGTTGGGGGTGGTTGCCGACGACGGCCCGGATGGTCGCCGGCAGCTCGCCTCGATGCGCACGACCGAGGAGGTCGATGAGGCAGTGGGTTTCCTTGCTCACCAGCAGCACGACGGACTTGGTGTCACGGGTGTCGGTGAGGCGCCACTCGGTCTCGGGGCCGAGTTCGGAGGCGACCTCTTCGGCGAAGCGCGCGCGGAGTTCGTCGGCGGTGAACGACACCTCGTCGGCGCGGATGGCCTGCCGGGTGAAGAACCAGCCGGTGTCGTCGTCGGAGTGGTACGCGGCCTCGGTGATCCAGCCCCCGACATCGGTCAGGAAGGTCGAGATGCGGGCGACGATGCCCGTGCGGTCGGGGCAGCCGAGCGTCAGCACATAGCGATGCTCGGTCTGGTCGGTGGGGGTCAGCTGTCCGCTTGTCACGACCCACAGTGTGCCAAGCTCGTCGATGTGACGAACACGGACCTGCGGCGTAGCGACGTCGCCGCCATCATCGACCACACACTTCTCAAGCCCGAGGCCACCCGCGCGGACGCGGAGGCCACCGTCGCCGAAGCCGCCCGTCTCGGCGTGTTCGCGGTGTGCCTGTCGCCGTCGATGCTCCCGATCGACACCGGTGAGCAGCGGACCTGCGTGGTCGCCGGCTTTCCCTCGGGTAAGCACCACTCGCTGGTCAAGGCCGCCGAGGCCCGGCTGGCGGTGGACTCCGGGGCGCATGAGGTCGACATGGTGATCGATGTCGGCGCGGCGGTCGACGGCCGGTTCGACGAGGTGTTCGCCGACGTCCTGACCGTGCGCGAGGCGGTCGGGGATTCGACGCTGCTCAAGGTGATCATCGAGTCCGCGGCGCTCCTGCAGCTCGCCGGTCCCGACACGGTGACCGAGGTGTGCCGCCGTGCCGAGCAGGCCGGCGCGGGAATGGTGAAGACCTCGACCGGTTTCCATCCCGCGGGCGGCGCGAGCGTCGAGGCGGTTCGCCTCATGCGCGCCGCGGTCGGCGACCGCGTCGGGGTGAAGGCGAGCGGTGGCATCCGGACGGCCGAGTTCGCCGCCGAACTCATCGCGGCGGGCGCCACCCGGCTGGGCCTGTCGTCGTCAGCGGCCGTGCTCGACGGCTTTCCCGCGTAGCACGTCGGCCATCACCAGATCGGCGTTGATCGCCGCACCGGCCGACACCCCTTCGCCCATCGCGACGGTCACCACCGCGTTGAGTGTGGTGTTGTTACCCGCCGCCCAGACGCCGGGGATCGCGGTCGCGCCCATCGGTCCGGTCTCGATGACCTCGCCCATCGGGGTTTGCGACAGCGTGCCGCCGAGTCGTTCGTAGAGGTCGCCGCGCACCGCGAATCTCGGTGCGACGACGACGGCGTCCGCCTTCAGGACCGTGCCGTCGGACAGTTCGACGCCGTCGAGGCGAGCTGTACCGGCGTCGTCCCGGGTGCGAAGCCGCTTGACGGTGTCGTCGATGATCGACACCCCGGCGGCGGCCAGGTTCGTGCGGTCCTCGTCGCCGATGGCATCCGGAGCCTGCGCGACGAGGGTGACGTCGTCGCTGAGCTGTGTGAACAGCAATGCCTGGTGGGCGGACATCGGGCTCGTCGCGAGCACCACGACCCGTGAACCGCGAGCCTCGTAGCCGTGGCAGTACGGACAGTGCAGCGCGTCGCGCCCCCAGAGTTCGGCGACGCCCGGGATCTCGGGCAACTCGTCGACGAGGCCCGTCGCCAGCAGGAGGCGTCGCGCCCGCACCGTTCCGCCGGATGCCAGCGAGAGGATGAACCGATCGCCGTCCGGGCGGGCGTCGACGACGGTGTCGGAGCGGACCTCTCCGCCATAGCCGCGGACCTCGTCGCGTCCCCTGGACAGCAGCTCTAGCGGGGAGATGCCCTCCTGACCCAGCACGTTGTGTGCACCCTCGGCCGGTGCGTTGCGCGGATCACCACTGTCGATGACGACGACGGAACGCAGGGAACGGGCCAGTGTGGTCGCGGCGCTCAACCCCGCGGAGCCCCCGCCGATGATGGCGACGTCGTGATCGCCGGCCGGCCGCGCTATCCACAGCCGGCGTCCGGCGGTGAGGGTGAGGTCGGCGCGCCGATGCAGCGACGCGGGGTCATCGGGGTCGATGAGGGAATCGAGAAGTGCCAGGTCGGAATCCGCGAGCACCTCGGCCAGCCGGTGCCGGAACTGACCGAACCAGTGGACCGCGTACCGGGCGATGGTCTCGTTGGGGCCGGTGCGTGCGATGCGGATCGTGTCGCGGTGGACGACGTCGAAGCCTGCCTCGCCGAGGGTTTCGGTCCAGTCGGCGAGCGCCTCCCATCCGGCACCGGCCGCGGCCTGGTGGCAGCGGTCCTCGAGCGTGCCCAGGGCCGAGTCGGCATCGGGCGCGAAGCGAGGGAGGCCGTCCATCTCGACGATCGCGACGACGCCGCCCGGAGCGAGCGCGGACGCGGCCTCGCGCAGGAGAGCCGCGGGGTCGGCGACATGGTGCAGCGACAACGCGGCCCAGATGACGTCGGGGGAGTGCAGCGGTGGCAGACCGTCGTCGAGGTCGGCCACCACGGTGGTGGTTCGCGACTCGAATCCGCCGGCGCGGGCCCGTTCGCCGACGCGAGTGATCATCTCCGCGGAGCTGTCGACCGCGATGAGGTGGGTTGCACCGAACCGGCGGGCGAGGGCCTCGGTGCCGGTGCCGGTTCCTGCGCCGAGGTCGACGATCCGTTGCGGTGCCCGTCCGAGATGTCGGGTGATCACGGTGGCCGCGTCGTCGATGTAGCTGCCGAGGAGTTCGGCATCGAGGTCGAGCGCCGACGCCAAGTGGTCGTGGTCATGGTCGTGTCCATGGGAGCGGGAATGCGAGTGGGTCATGGCGTCGACGGTAGCGCACCCATGCTCGATGGGCATATATTCTTGCCTATGACGCAAGAACTCGACGCGGTGGTCCGGCAGCGCATTCGTGGTCTCCGGCTGGCCAAGGGCTGGACCCTCGATGCGTTGGCCGCGCGGTGCTACCTCTCCCCGTCGACGCTGAGCCGTATCGAGACCGGTCACCGCCGGGTCGCGCTGGACCAGCTGGTCCCGATCGCACGGGCGCTGGGAACGACACTGGATCAGCTCGTGGAACCCGCCGATGACACCGACGTCGTGATCCGTCCCCAGCCGCACACCGCCGAGGGGATGACGATATGGCTGCTGTCCCGGGAGAACAGCCCGCAGGGGGTGACGGTCGCGAAGATGCGCTTCGAGCGTGAACAACCGCTCGGGGACCTGCGGGTTCACCCCGGTCGGGAATGGTTCACGGTGCTTTCCGGGACGGTGCGGCTCCTGCTCGGCGACCGCGCGATCATCGTCCCGGAGGGGGATGCGGCGGAATTCTCGACCATGATCCCGCATGCGATCTGCGCTCACGACGGCCCGGCCGAGGTGCTGTCGATCATGGACCACGCGGGCGAGCGCGCCCACATGCCGTCCGCGACGACCGCCGCCGACGATCCGCAACCGTGAGTCGTCAGCTCCGCGAACGACAACCGCAGATCGGTAGGCTTGTTCGGGTGATGACTTCTCAGGCCCCGGTGAACCGACGTGCTGTGCTCGCCGCGGCCGGGGTCGGCGTACTCGGGGTCGCGATCGCGGCGTGTACGGGTTCCGGTTCCGGCCCGGGCGACGACAAACCTGCCGAGCCGAAGGTCCAACTGACCTTCACCCCTCCGCTCGACGGTGAGGCGCCCAGTCCGATCGCCGAGATCGGCGTGCAGGCCGAGGGCGGCACGCTCAACCCGGACGTGAAGCTGACGAACCCCCGTGGGCGGGTGGTGAACGGGCGATTGTCGGAGGACCGGACGAGCTACACCATCGCCGAGCCCCTGGGATACGGCACCGAATACACCTGGAGCGGGACGGCCATCGGGACCGACGGCAAGACCGAGCCGGTCGCCGGGAGCTTCACCACCCTCGAACCGTCGAGCCAGCTGAACGTCGTGGTCAACATCGGCGATGGTCAGGAGGTTGGTATCGCCGCGCCGATCATCCTGAAGTTCAACGGAACCGTCGAGGACAAGGAAGCGGTGGAGCGGGCGCTCACCGTCACGACCACGCCGCCCACCGAGGGGTCGTGGGCGTGGCTCGGCGAGGACAACGGTTCACGTGTCCACTGGCGTCCCCGCGAGTACTGGGCACCCGGCACCAGAGTCCACATGGACGCCAAGCTGTACGGCCTCGATCACGGTGGCGGCGCCTTTGGGGCCGCGGACGTGACGAGCGACTTCTCAATCGGCCGCGCGCAGGTCGTGAGGGCCGTCGAGTCCTCGCACCGCATCGACGTGCTGCGTGACGGCGTCGAACTGATGTCGTTGCCCTGCAGCTACGGCGGCGGCGACCTCGACCGCAACGTCACCCGTTCCGGCATCCACGTGGTCACCGAGAAGTACGAAGAGTTCTTCATGAGCAACCCGGCGGCCGGTTACTTCAACATCCGGGAACGCTGGGCCGTGCGCATCTCCAACAACGGCGAGTTCATCCACGCCAACCCCGAGACGGTCAACGTCCAGGGCACGGCGAACGTCACCAACGGGTGCATCAACCTGTCCGAGGCCGACGCCGAACGTTACTTCCGGGTGGCCGTCTACGGTGACCCGGTCGAGGTCTCGGGTACGCGAATCCCGTTGTCGGAGGCCGACGGTGACATCTACGACTGGATCTTCGACTGGGAGACCTGGCAGGGCATGTCGGCGATCAAGGGTGAGGTGACGGAGTCGTCGGTGCCGGCGACGCCGAGCGGCGCCCCGACCTCCAACGTTCCCGCACCCCGCTAGCCGGTCTTGATGTTCCGGCGAGCCGACGCCTGATCGCGCGGCATGAGGACGATCTGGTCGAGGTTCACGTGCGGCGGCCGTGACGCGACGAAGCCGACGACCTCGGCGACGTCATCCGCGGTCAGCGGGGTCAGGCCCTGGTAGACGGCGTCAGCGCGTTCCTTGTCGCCCTCGAACCGCACGAGGGAGAAGTCGGTCTCGACCATGCCCGGGCAGATCTCGGTGAGACGCACCGGCTTGCCGAGGAGTTCGTATCGCAGAGTGCGGTGGGTGACCGCCTGGGCGTGCTTGGCCGAGGTGTAGCCGGAGCCGTTGTCGTAGGCCTCCAGCGCTGCGATCGAGGTGATCGCGACGATCAGTCCGTCCCCGGATGCGATCAGTGCGGGGAGGAGGGCCTTCGTGATCCGCAGGCTGCCCAGGACGTTGGTCTCCCACATCCAGCGCCAGTCGTCGAGGTTCGCGGTGGACACCGGGTCGAGGCCCTTGGCGCCGCCGGCGTTGTTCACGAGCACGTTCACGCGGTCCAGGCCTTCGACGAACGCGGCGACCGAGTCCTCGTCGGTGACGTCGAGCTGCTTTCCGGTTCCTCCGATCTCGGCGGCGAGCGCCTCGACGCGATCGACGCGTCGTGCGCCGAGCACCACGTGGTAGCCCTGCTCCGCCAGTTGGCGAGCAGTGGCGGCACCGATCCCGGAACTCGCGCCGGTGACGACGGCGATCGGTCGCTGGTCGGTGGTCTGGGCGGTGGCGTCGGTGGCGGTGTCAGGGCTCATGGGCCCACCTTACGATGCGTGCCAACCTCGCCCATGACACCGCCGGAAGCCTCGGCGTGCACTCGCGCACTGCTACATTCGTCCCATGCGTGGGGGAGTGATCCCGGCGGCGCTGCAACTGACGTCCACTCCGGCGGCCGCGGTGTTGCACGCGATCCGGGTCGGTGGGCCGGTGACCAGGGATCAGCTCGCCTCGACGACCGGGCTGTCCGCCGCGACGATCAACCGTCAGGTCCATGCGCTCGCCGCCCACGGTCTCATCACCGAACGTCCCGATCTCGTGGGGCCGAAAACCATTGGCAGGCCGAAGAACCCGCTGACCATCGACCGGGATTCGCTGTGCGTCGCGGGACTGCACATCGGTGCGCGGCGCGCGGTCCTGGTCATCGCGGATCTCGGTGGACGCACCCTGCACAGCCATGCCGTGCTCACCCCGTCGGGTGACCACCAGGAGGCGATCGAGCAACTGTGCACGCAGCTCGCCGAACTCGCCGGCCGGTTCGGCGGACGCCGTCTGCTGTGGGGCGGTGTGGCGCTCGGCGGTGCGGTGGACGCGGAGACGGGTGTGGTGGATCACCGGGTTCTCGGGTGGCACCAACTTCCGGTGGGCGAAACCCTTGCGGACCGACTCGACACCCCGGTGTCGGTGTGTGAGCACGTGGAGGCGATGGCCGCCGCGGAACTCCTGCTGGCCGGATCGCGCGACGAATCAGGCACCGGACTGTTCTTCTACGCACGCGAGACCGCCGGTATGGCAATGACTCTCGAAGGCCGGGTCCACGTCCCCGAGCGAGGGGCCGGGACCATCGCGCATCTGCCCGTGTCCGCGCCGGTGCTCGCCCCGGGACACACCCGGGTGCGGCTGCAGAACGTCATCGGCGACGCCGCCGCACAGGCGGCAGCCCACCGCCTCGGCATCGATCCGGACTCGTCGCGCATCGTCGACGAACGCGCGCGGGTCCTCGGGGAGGCGGTCGCGATGATCCGCGACGTGATCAACCCGGACACGATCGTCGTCGCCGGCGACGCGTTCTCAGCGCACCCGCACGGACTTGCCCCGGTGCAGGCGTCGTTCGACGAGGCGTCGACGCTCGACCGGCCGCTGGAGATCGCGCCGTCGAGATTCGTTGTGCACGTTCAGGAGAGCGCCGCGGTCGTGGTCGCCCTCAGCGTCATCTACGCCGATCCGATCGCCGCTGTCGCCACACTCTGAAACGGCATGTCGTTCGCGTGCGGCACCGCCGTATGTGCCGGGCGGGAAGTCATCACCTACGGTGGGGACATGACCCTGCCCCGCGATGTGTCCGCCCGACTCGAGGTGAGCATCGACGACCCGACCGAACTCGAGATGCAGATCACGGTGGCGAAGCGGCCCGGCCTGCAACTGCAGGAGGAACTCAAGATCGAGCTGGGCGGCAGTCCGGTCGCCGTGGAGGAGCTCGTCGCCGATCACGGATCGCGAATCCACCGGATGCAGCTCGACCGCGGACTGCTGACGATCGACTACACCGCCGAGATCCTCACCCCCGCGGACCCGATCCCGGTGGAGAGCACCGACCGGTCGCGATACCTGCGCCCCAGCCGATACGCCGAGTGCGACAAGTTCTTCGGATTCGTGGCCGGCCAGTTCAATCTGTCGCTGCCCGAAGAGGAGCTCCTCAACCAGGTGGTGGCCTTCGTCGAGCATCGGCTCAACTACCTGCCCGGGGCGAGCGATCCCATCGACGGTGCGGTCGACGCCCTGCTCGCCGGGGCGGGTGTGTGCCGCGACTACGCGCATCTCGTCGTGGCGCTCCTGCGGGCGCTGAACATCCCCGCCCGGCTCGTCGCCGTATACGCGCCGGGGTGCTCCCCGATGGACTTCCACGCCGTCGCCGAGGCGATCATCGACGGCGAATGGGTGGTCGTCGACGCGACGCGTCTGGCGCCGCGGCAATCGCTCGTGCGGATCGCCACCGGGCGCGACGCCGCGGACACCGCATTCCTCGACAACCACCGCGGCACGATCACGCTCAACAACTACGAGGTGACCGCGACCGTTCGCGGTGCGCTGCCCTACGACGACTCGACCGCCCGGGTCATGATCGGCTGAACCGGCTCAGGCGTCGAGCGCGGCTCGGCGTTCGGTGGCCACGTAGTCGAGGACGGCTGCGACGTCGTCGGTGTCCTCGATGCGGAATCCGGCTGCGGTGGCACCGTCGCCGACCTTGATGCCGATGTCGCCGGCCTCGGGCCGCAGGTGTGCGAAGGCTTTCTCGTCGGTCACGTCGTCGCCGAGGTAGATGACTACGTCGCAGTCGAGCCGTACCCGCAGGGTGTCGAGCGCATGCCCCTTGCTGGTCTCGATGACCGCGAGTTCGAGCACGCACTTGCCCTCGGTGGAATGCACGCCGTCCCAGGAGCCGGGGCCCGATCGTGCGCATTCGAGTGCCGTCGCGGCGTCGTCGGGATCCGCATTGCGCACGTGCAGCACGGTGCTCGCCGGTTTGGTCTCGACCGTCGAACCCGGGAAACGTGCTGAGATGTCACGCAGTTCGTCGATGAGCCGGACGAGCAGGGAGCGCGCGGCGTCGGTCACCTCGACCGCGAACCCGGTGTCGAACTCGCTGCCGTGACTCCCGACCAGCGTCACCGGTACACCCAGGCCGGAAAGGCTTGCGAGGACGGCGATTTCACGACCGGAGATGACCGCGACCTCGGTGTCGGCCAGTGCTGCGGCCGACTCGAGTGCGGTGATCGACGCCGGGTTCGGGACCGCGTCCTCCGGGCGCGACACGATCGGCGCCACGCATCCGTCGTAATCGGATGCGACGAGCAACCGGCGAGCGCGTGCGGCCGCGGTGAGGGCCGCACGCAGGTCCGCGGGAATCCCGGTGTCACTCATGCGTCGTCGAGGGAGTCGGTGACCAGGTGCACACCACGGTTCGGTTCCAGCTCGGTCTCCGAGTTCTCCCCGAGCGTGCCGAGGAAGCTGCGGGCCCACTTGTCGACGTCGTGTGCGAGCACCTGGCGGCGCAGCGCCCGCATACGGCGGCGTCCCTCGTGTTGGCTCTGGTTCACCGCGGCCGCGATGGCGTCCTTGATCCCGTCGAGATCGTACGGGTTGGCCTGATACGCCGAACGCAGTTCGGCTGCGGCACCGGTGAACTCGCTGAGTACCAGAGCGCCGCCGAGATCGCTGCGGCAGGCGACGTACTCCTTGGCCACGAGGTTCATACCGTCGCGCAGCGGTGTCACCAGCATGACGTCGGCGGCGACGAAGAAGGCGATCAGTTCGTCGCGTGGCACCGGCCGGTGCAGATACTGCACGACCGGGCGGCTCACCGTGTGGCTGTAGTTGCCGTTGATGTTGCCGACCAGCTGCTCGATGCCGGCACGCATCTGCTTGTAACTCTCGACGCGTTCCCGGCTGGGCGTGGCGAGCTGGATCATCACCGTCTCGGACGGATCGAGCCGTTCCTCGGCCAGTAGCTCCGAGATCGCCTTGAGCCGGACGTCGATGCCCTTGGTGTAGTCGAGGCGGTCGACGCCGAGCATGATCGTCTTGGGATTGCCGAGTTCGCGGCGGATCGCGGCGGCCCGATCCCGGATCTTCTTGGTCTTGGCCAACGCTGCGAGTTCACCGGAGTCGATCGAGATGGGGAACGCGCCCACGCGCACCGTGCGGAAGCCGACCTGCACCACGCCGAAACGGGAGCGGACGCCGACGGTGCCCTTGCTGGTGGCCTGGCCGGCCAGCCGGCGGGCGAGGAAGAGGAAGTTCTGTGCGCCGCCGGGGAGATGGAAACCGATCAGGTCGGCGCCCAGGAGACCTTCGACGATCTCGGTGCGCCACGGCATCTGCATGAACAGTTCCACCGGCGGGAACGGAATGTGCAGGAAGAAGCCGATCTTCACATCAGGCCGCAGCATGCGCAGCATCTTGGGGACCAGCTGCAGCTGATAGTCCTGCACCCACACGACAGCACCTTCGCCGGCCGCCCGCGACGCGGCCTCGGCGAACCGCCGGTTCACCTCGACGTAGGTGTTCCACCATTCGCGGTGGTACTCGGGTTTGACGATCACGTCGTGATAGAGCGGCCACAGGGTGGCGTTGGAGAAGCCCTCGTAGTACTCGGCGATCTCCTGGGTGGACAGCGGCACCGCGTGGATGTCGATGCCCTCGATGTCCGGGGGATTGTCATCGGAATCGGGGATGCCAGACCAACCGACCCAGGCGCCGGTGTTGGCGCGCAGGATCGGCTCGAGGGCGGTCACGAGACCGCCGGGACTCCGCTTCCAGTTGATCGTGCCGTCGGGCAGGATCTCCTTGTCGACGGGGAGACGGTTGGCGACGACGACGAACTCTGCGCCGTCGTGCGGAGCAGCCCGGTTCGGCCCCTCCCCGGACTCGTTGTCACGGATGGGGGCGGTCCCGGTTCCAGCCGGTCGCGGCGTCACCGGATCAGGCGTTCTCGCCCGGTGCGATCCCCAGCATTGCGAGCAGCATCCGGCACTCGTCGGCGTCGGTGGCGTAGGCGGCCACGACGCGGCGCGCCGAATTGGCGGTCTCGTCGGCTACCGGTTCCAGTTCTTCGTCGGCGATGTCGGTGGTCTTCGCGGGCATGTGAGTCCCCTCGTCGTGCGTGCGGTGTCGCGGTGTGGCTCGAAGCGGTGCGGGCTGGAGCGGCCGATGGGTGGCGCGCCCGATTCGCCATTCTACCCGGGTCGCGGGGGTGCTCAGAACCGCCGCGGTGGGGGCGGCCACCGACGGTTCTGACGGACCGTTCGGCCCTCGCGGGCCTCGCGCTGGGCGAGGAGGCGGCGCCGCAGACTCCAGTCGGGTCGTGGCGGGAGTTGGGGGCGGCGCAGCGACCGGGCGACGAACTCACCGAGGGTGACGCCGGCGGCGAGCGCGCAGCCGATGGCGAGGGCGTTCGCGATCCAGGTGAAGCCGCTGAGCGTCTGTTCGCTGAGGATGCCGTACAGACCGCGGTAGACCGCGAGACCCGGGAGCAGCGGGGTGATGCCCGCGACCGCGACGACGAGCGGCGGCGTCAGCGCACGACGGGCCAGGAGGCCACCGACCAGGCCGACGAAGGCCGCGGCGAAACCGTTGGCGATGACGTCGCCGATCGAGGTGAAGGTCGCCGACGCCGCGACCGCGGTGCCGATCAGGCCGCCGAGGAAGGCGACGCCGAGCGCGCGGGTCTCGGCGTAACTGGCCAGCGCGTAGGCGCAGGCGGCGAAGGCGCCCGCGGCCACTCGGACCGGCAACTCGACCGCCTCGAAGCTGGTCGAGGTGGTGATCGTGGGCAGGAAGATGCCGCCCGCCTCGAGCAGTCGGATGGCGATACCGACGCCGGCGATGATGCCGCCGGTCATGAGCAGGAGTTCGAAGAACCGGGCGACGCCGGTGATCGGAGCGCCGGTGATGGCGTCCTGCACCGAACCGACGAGCGACAGCCCCGAGAGCAGGACGACGATGCCCGCGGCGATGACCTGCGAGGGTGCGATCTCCACACCGAGTCTCTCGGCCGCGCCGAAGACGAGGGCCGCGGGGACGACGGCGATGAATCCGCCGGAGAGCTGCTGGAAGAAGACGGGCGTACCGATCCGGTTGAGGTTCCGGTTGACCAGGACGATCGCGACCGTGGTGACGAAGGCCAGCGCGGCGACCAGGTACTGACCGCCGAGCAGGACGGAGATGCCCGACGCCATCGCGCCCCACGCCACCGTCGCGACCCAGTGCGGGTACGGGTGTGGGGCGGTGATGATCTCGTCGACCATGCGGTGAGCGGTCGACGGCGTGATGCCGGAGTCGCGGATGCGCCGGACGAGCCGATCCACCTGGGCGAGTCGGGTGAAGTCCATCGAGCGGTAGTAGACCTGCTCCATCGTGGTGATCGGCGGAAGCGTCGCGCCGCGTCGCGAGCTGACGACGATCGTGTTGTAGGTGACGTCGACGTCCACGTCCTCGAGACCGTAAACACCTGCGACGAACTTGATCTGGGTCTGCGTGTCGATCGCGCCGGTCCCCGAGTCGAGCAACACGGCGCCGATCTTGGTGGCGAGGTCGAGGACCTCGGTGATCGCCGCGACGTCGAACGGTTCGATCGGCTTCCGCGGCGACACCATGATGCTGCCGGGCTCGATCGTGTCGATCGTCGCCTGCCGGGTTCCGGTGAGTCGACGAAGCGCGCGGCCGAGGAACTCGCGCACGCATGCCTCCTTGTGTCAGTCGAGCATTCGCGTTCGGTCGGGAGTCGTCGAACATCGTCGACTGCCGCTTCGATCTTGGCACCGAATCGATCTCAGATGTGAACTACCCGGACACGGCCGGTCCCACGCAGCGCTGCGAGCCCCCACCGCACTCTAGGATCGCGGCATGTCATCAGTGCAGATCAACGGTCCCCTCGACGGTCACACCCGCAGCGCGACAGTGGCCCCCGGCAGTCTTGTCTTCACCGCGGGCGCTGCGCCGATCGACGAACAGGGCGCCACCGTCGCCCCCGGGAACGTCAGCGAACAGGCACGGCAGTGCATGGCGAACCTGGAGGTGGCACTGGCGGAGGCCGGTGCGTCGCTGTCCGACGTCGCCAAGGTGACCGTCTTCGTCGCCGAACACCTGCAGGCCGACCTCGTGGTCGCCTGGGATGCGGTGACGGCGGCCTTCGGCGATCACAAGCCGGCCGGCAGTCTGCTCGGTGTCTCGGTCCTCGCCTACGACGACCAGTTGGTGGAGATCGAGGCGGTCGCCGCGATCCCGGGCTGACCGGGTCCGCTGGGGCAGGCGCATGCGCGGTGGATATACTCGCGCACGCACGCCTCCTTAGCTCAGTGGTAGAGCACTCGCCTTGTAAGCGAGCGGTCGTCAGTTCAATCCTGACAGGGGGCTCCACGAGGGCTCCGGCCCGCGGGGGGAGCCAGATGACGAACGGTCACACCGGACCCGAGAGTCGATGGCCCCGCCCGCCTGCGCGACACCGACACCGACGCCGCACGAGGTGGTGGCTGGTGGGTTTCGTCGCGGCGGTGGCCCTGCTGGGGCTGGTCGAGCAGCTGCGGCACTCGGGCGCCGGGTCCGAGGTCAAGGAATCCTCGATCGGTCAGATCGTCGCGCACACACCGGACGGCGACCGGGTGGTGTCCTTTCGGGTCATCACCCATGTCGGCGCATTCGGCCGTCCCGCCGAGAAGACGAATCACGACCTGGTCACCGTCCGGCCCGAACCGACGATGTGTGTCTATCGCCTGGAGATGGTCACCAGATGACGGCGAGTCCGGCAGCGAGCAGCGACAAGGCGCCGGCCGTCCAGAACAGCGCCCGCGGAACCGGTTCGCCGGTGCGCTTCTGACGGGCGCTGCCGATGCCCAGGATCGCGCCGAGCACGAGCAGGATCACCAGCTTGATGCCGATCTTCGGGTAGTTGAGATCGATTCCGGCGGGCCACGGTGCCGCCAGTGCCAGGCCGGTGAGCAGCGAGAGCAGGATGCCGTAGTCCATGGCCCGGGTGAAGCGGAACTCGCGGGCGACCACCTGTGCGAACCAGGCACCGAACGTCACAGCGAAGCCGACGATGTGCAGCAGAATTACGACGTTGCGTAGTACATCCATGGCCGTACTCTACCCAGCCGGTGCCCGACATTCCCGCCGCGGGGAACGCGTGCCCGGAAACGGGTTCTCGGTGCACGATGTATGGATGGAACACGACGAACCGGGTACCTCAGCCGTGGCCGAGGCGGCCTCGGCACCATCGGCCGCGGATCCGCTCGCGCGTACCGCCCTCGGCACCTACCGCGGAATCGCCGGTGAGCGCGCCGACGTGTGGCGCGGCATCCGGTACGCGAGACCTCCGCTGGGCGAACTGAGATGGCGTCGCGCCCAGCCGTTGCTCCCCAGCCGTGGCGCTGCCGACGGCGACGGAAGCTCCGAGACCGTCATCGACGCCTCCTCCTTCGGGGCCGTCTGCCCCCAGGAACTCAATCCCGCGGTCCGGCTCGGTCCGGACGTCGTGATGGACGAGGACTGTCTGTACCTCAACGTGTGGACGCCGCCGGGTGCCTCGACCCACGCACACGACGCTGTCGCGCTGCCGGTCATGGTCTGGCTCCACGGCGGGGCATATGTGCTCGGCTCCGGCAGTCAGCCCTACTACGACGGCGCGGCGCTCGCCTCCACCGGCGACGTGGTGATCGTGACGCTGAACTACCGGCTCGGTGTCCTCGGGTTCGCCGACCTCTCGTCGATCGATCCCCGCTTCGAGTCGAACGTCGGGCTCAGCGACGTCCTCACCGCGCTGGCATGGGTCCGCGACCACATCTCGGCCTTCGGCGGAGACCCCGACAAGGTGACCGTGTTCGGCGAGTCGGCGGGCGCCGGCCTCGTCACCGCGCTGCTGACGGTGCCCGCGGCCGAGGGGATGTTCGGCCGGGCCATCGCCCAGAGTTCCCCGGTGACGTCGATGTACGGCTCCGACCGGGCCGCCCGCGTCGCGCGCATGTTGCTCGACGCCGCCGGGATCGAGGACCCGGGCGACTCGGCGGAAGTGGTGAAACGACTCGAATCCCTCGACGCCGCACGGTGTTCGACGCTCACCACCGAGCTGTTCGAGAAGGTGCCCACCGAATCTCCCGGCACCATCGCCTTCGCGCCGGTCGTCGACGGCGACCTGCTGCCCGACCATCCCCTCGACGTCATCCGTAACGGCCGGGCACTGCCCGTACCGCTGATCATCGGGACCAACCGCGACGAGGCGAACCTCTTCAAGTACATGAAGTCGCCGCTCATGCCGATCACCGCCGAGGAGATCGAGCGGATGTTCGCCGGCATGCGCGAGGAGTACCCCGACATCGTGTTACCCGAACGCGCACAGGTGCTTTCGGCGTACTCGGGCCTGCGTCCCAAGGTCACCGGGCTCGGCGTGGCCCGCGACGTCGCGTTCCGCATGCCGACGCTGTGGCTCGCCGACGCCCACGCCCGCCGGGCTCCTGTCTACGTGTACCGCTACGACTGGACCACCAGGATGTTCCGGCTGCTGGGTCTCGGTGCCGCACATGCCACCGAGGTGCCCTACGTGTGGGGGAACCTGGGTTCGGGTCCGCGCGACATCACCTTCCTGCTCGGCGGACGCAAGCACGGAGAAGCCGTGTCGCAGAGGTTGATCCGCCGGTGGACATCGTTCGCGCACGGTCGCGCACCCGATACCGGATCACCCGGCGACGAGTGGCCGACCTACGACACCGGCCGCCGTCCGGTGTTGCGCATCGACGCCGAGGACCGGGTGGTCCAGAACCTCGACGGCGACCTCTGGGAGGCGTGGGGCGACGAGGTGCTCAGCTTCCGCTGACCGTTGCGTCGCAATCGCTTCGGAGGTAGGCGCGGGGCAGGTACGTCGACCGTTGTTCCTCGGTCATGGGAGTCGAGGTCCCGCAGATCCATTCGCGGGCGTCGGGCACGTCCAGGGTGTGCACGTAGACGTTGCCGGTGGTGTCGCCACCGGCGATGATCTCGTCGTCGGCGGGGAGCCGGACCGGCACCTGCCACGTCGTGGTGGTGTCGGTGGAGTCGAGCAGTGTTCCCACCGCCTGTCGATCACCGAGCGTGCCGTCGTCGGCGAGCGCGAAGCTGATCAGGTCGTGCGTGGAAGTACCGACGGCGATCCGGTTGGGCGACATCGACAGCGTGTTGGCGAACATGTCCTCGTGGCGGTCGATCAGTTCGGGTTCACCGTCGGTGTGCGTCGCCGGCAGTCGCCAGGTGGACAGGTCACGGGCCGCCACGACGAGGACCTCTCCGCCGTCGTCGAAGGCCGCCTGCGTGACGGGAGCGTCATCGGAGATCACCGTCACCGGGTCGGGGTTCCCGGACTCCAGGTCGTAGAGGTACACCCGCTTGTCGTCGGAGGTCACCGCGACGCGGGAGCCGTCGGGGCTGAAGGCGACGCTGCGGATGAGGTCGGCGGGACCGCGCAGGGAAGCGCCGATCCGCCTCGGCGAGGTGGGATCGGCGGTGTTCCACAGCGCGATCGTGGTGTCGGTGTCGCCGGTCGCGAGGACGTCGCCGGTGGGCGCGAAGGCGACCGGGAACGAGTACCGCGTCGAGACGGGCAACCGGGCCGCTGCCCGCGGGGCGTCCGGGTCGCCGATGTCCCACAGTTCCACGAGGCCGCCGTTGTTGTTGGCCGTCGCCGCGAGGGTGCCGCGTTCGTTCACCGAGACGCGCGGGTGGTCGTTGACCCGACGCTGGATGGGAGTGCGGGAGCGCAACGACATCTCGCCGTCGTCGAGGGTCCACACGTTCAGGGTGGTGTCCGAGCCGACGGTCGCGAGGATGCGCTGCGCCGGATCGGTGGCCACCCCGCTGATCGTGCCGCCGCGGTCGGGGACCGAACGGTCCGGCAACGACCAGACGTCGATCGTCCCGTCGGAACGCCCGGACACCAGGCGGTCACCGGTCGGGTCGAAGGTGGCCGAGAAGGTGCGGACCGACCCTTGCTCCGATGCGGTCTGCAGCGCCCACTGGGCCGTGGGTGAAGCCGGGTTGGTCGTGTTCCAGACCCGCACCATGCCGTCGGCGCGGGCCGAGGCGACCTGCGAACCGGTCGGGTCGAAGGCGATGGACCAGGAGCCCGCGGTCGCGGTCGGGAGAGAGGTGCTGAGCGGCCGCGGGGACAGCGGCTTGCTCACATCCCAGAGCTGCGCGTTCGGGCTGTCGCCGGTGACGGCCAGGGAGCGGCTGTCGGGACTGAACGCGACCGCGTGCGTGATGCTGGGGAACCCGGTGACGGGTTCGCCGAGCGGCGCGGGGTCCGGTCCGGTGGTCCACAGCCGCACGACGCGGTCGTCCCCGCCGCTCGCGAGCAGCCGCCCGTCGGGGCTGAAGGACAGTGTTCGTGCGGCGGCGCTGTGGCCCCGGAGCACGGCGGTCTGGAGCAGGGTCCCCGTCGGCGACACCGCGAACACGGTGATCGAACCGTCGTCCGACGACGCGGCGAGTGTCCGCCCGTCCGCGGAGAAGCGGGCCATGTAGACGGTGCCGCGGCCGAGTGATGCGGTCTCCCGCAGCGCCGGCCGGCGGGGATCGGAGAGGTCCCACATCCGGACCGCACCGTCACCGCTCGAGGAGGCCAGCAACGGTCGGTTGGGGTGGAAGGCGGTGGAGGTGACGTAGTTGCCGAAACCGTGCAGGGTCGCCACCTCGCGATACTGCGGGGTGGCGTCGGTGCTCTCCCAGACGCGGACCGTGCGGTCGCCGCTCGCCGAGGCGAGATAGCGGCCCGTCCGGTCGAACGCCAGGTCGTAGACCGGTCCGGTATGGCCGGTGACCTGCGTCGCGAGCGGGCTGGTGGCCGCGCCACGCAGATGACCGACGACCGTCGGATCGTCGGGGTAGAGCTGATGGGCGACGAGCAGGAGACGCGCGGCCAGCGACGGGTTGGAGTGCTCCATGCTGTCGATGTGGGACAGCAGGGCCGCGCGTTCGGCGGCGTTGCGCTGTTGTCGCAGGTCGTGCGCCTGCCGGAACCCGAAGACCGCGATGATCGATGCCGCGATCGCGAGGATCACGATGACCGAGACGGCGCCCAGTTGCAGCAACCGGCGGCGTCGCTGCATCGCGACCGCTGAGTCGAGGAACTCGTCGTTCTCCCGGCTCAGCAGGTGGACGTAGTTGCTGCGCAGTGCTTCGCGGTGGCTCTTGGCGTCGTCGAGTCGCGAACCGGTGTAGAGGAACGAGCGGCTGCGGCCGTTGGCCACCCACGACTGGGTGTCGGCGTCGAGTTGCTGCCACCAGACGTGGGTGTCGGAGTCGTCGGCGATCCACGTGGCGAGTCGCGGCCACGCGGTCAGCACCACGTCGTGCACGAGCATCACCGACTCCGCGGACACCGTCAGCAATCGGGCCTGCGCGAACTCGTCGATGACGGTCGAGACCTCGGGAGGGAAGCGGCTGCCGATGGTCGAGGTCGACAACGGCACCCGCAGCGCGATCCCGGCCGGACCGACGTGGACCAGCGACAGCAGGACCGCGCGGGCGAGGTCGCGCTGTTCGGGGGCGATGGCCTCCCAGGCGGCTTCCGCGGTGTCCGCGACGGCGCGTGCGATGCCGCCGGTCGCGCGATACCCGGACAGCGTCATGCGGTTGCCGGAGCGGCGTGCCCAGGTCGCCTGCAGGACGTGGGCCAGCAGCGGCAGCCGGCCGGCGCGGTCACCGACCGTCGACGCCTCGTAGAGGTCGGTGATCATCACGTCGGCGAGGCCGGCTTCGATGCGTCCGCCGGCGAGGCGAACCGGGGCGGTGATGACCTCGCGGAGCTGGGTACGCGTCATCTCCGAGACGATCACGCAGCGGTGCTGCCAGGCATCCGCCAGCACCGGGTACTTCACACACTGGCTGAAGAAGTCCGCGCGTATGCCGACCACCACGACGGTGTCGGCGGCGAGTTCCTCGACCTCGCGCATCGTCGTCGCCCGCAGTTCGTCTTCGAGCGAGAAGACGTTCTCGAACTGGTCGATGACGATGACCGCGTCGTTCTCGCCGTCGACCGGCGGCGCGATGGAGAGACCGTCCGGGATGATCTCGGCGAGACGCGGGGTCGAGATCCGCGGATCGCGGGCCAGGCCGGCACGCAGCAACGACGACTTGCCCGACCCCGACACCCCGGTGACGACGACGAGCCGGGAGGCCGGCGACAGTGGCGCGGACTCCGAGCCGGCGGCGAGGATCGTGTCGACAAGCGTGCCGACGAGGTCGTCGCGTCCGAAGTAGAGCTCACTGTCGGCGGCGGTGAGGGTCGCCAGTCCGGCGTAGGGGCGGGCGTGCTGGGCGGGCGGCTCCGGGGTCCCGGGCGCGTCCTGGCTCAGATGGCTGTCCCACAGTTCTTTCCACCGGGGAATCGTGAGGACGTCGGTGACGCCTGCGGCCACCGCGCGGGATGTCAGCCAGACGAGGAGAGGCTCGACGGTCGCGAAGTCGCGGGGGAGATGGCGGCCGTTGCGCCAGTCGCTGATCCGTTGCGCGGAGACCTTGGCCCGGGCCGCCGACGCCCGGAGGGTAGGGCGCCCCGCTTGCACGAAAAGGCGCGCGAGCGCTTCACCAAAATCCACTCACCCGACTCCACGCTCAGACCGCACGACTGATCGACCGATCCATCATGCGACAGGTGACCCCGGTGCGCCACCGTCGGAGGGCAAAGGTGGCGACGGACACGTCCGGATCCGGATTCGGATGTGTCCGGTCCGGATAGTCCGTTTGCCGCCTGACCTCGGTGTTCGCCCCTCGATCCGGAACGGGGCTGTACTCCGGACGCGGGGTGGGGTCTCCTGGGTGGGCGTTCCTGACGGGGGTCGGGAGCGTAAGGATGCGTTGGTCGCAGGACACACGGAGGTGTTCTCAGGCACTGCCCGTCGGGGGCTGTGTGTCGTCCGGCCCACGCAACCGGGCGGGTGCCGGAACACCGGGTCGATGGGGGTCGGCCGGACGCCGGCACCCGCTTCCCCTCTTCTTCCTCTCCCGGCTTCAACCGCCTCGTCGGCTCACTAGGATCGCGGCATGCCAGTGCGCCCCCGGATCACCGACACCACGCGCCGGTCCCGGCTGATGCGCCGCATGCACCTCGACGCCGCGTCGCGAGCAGGGTCCGCCGTCGACGTTGCCGCGACGATGGTCGGTCTCCACGCCACCACCCCGTCGACGGTCTACCTGTCCGCGTGGGCGCGCGTCGACGGTCTGGCCCGCGCCGACATCGACACCGCGCTCTACGACGACCGGACCCTCGTCAAACACCTCGCGATGCGCCGAACCCTCTTCGCCTTCCCCCGCGACGTCCTCGCCGAGGCGATCGGTGCGCTCGGGCCCCGGATCTCGGCCTCCGAGCGCACCAACATGCTTCGCGATCTCCGCCGCAGTCCCGACGTCGACGACCCGGAGGGCTGGATCGAGACCGCGCGGGACGCGGTCCTCACCGAACTCGCCGGCGGTGAATCGCTCACGTCGACCGAGCTCCGCGCCCGGCTGCCCGTCCTGGAGGGCTCGATCACCTTCGGCGAGGGCAAGTCGTGGGCGGGGAAGAGCCATTTCGGACCGCGAGTGCTGAACATGCTCGACGCTTCCGGAGACATCGTCCGCGGACCCAACCGATTCGACTGGCACCTGTCCCGTCCGGCGTGGACGTCGATGAAGGTGTGGCTCGGCGAGACCCCGGACGCGCCGAGTGTGCACGACGGCCACCGGGCGCTCGTCCAACGCTGGCTGCGCACCTACGGACCGGGGACCGAGACCGATCTCGTGTGGTGGCTCGGTTCCACCAAGACCGCGGTGCGAGCCGCCCTCGCCGACCTCGGCACCGTCGAGGTCGAACTGGACGGCGGCGGCGTCGGACACGTGCTGCCCGACGACCTCCCCGGCGAGGCCTATGACGAGGCCGGCGACCAGGACTGCGAACCGCAGGCGGTTCTGCTGCCCGAACTCGACCCCACCACGATGGGGTTCAAGGAGCGCGGCTTCTACCTCGGCGATCACGGTCCCGAGGTCTTCGACTCCGTCGGCAACGGCGGCCAGACCGCGTGGTGGGACGGCCGGATCGTCGGCGGCTGGTATCGCCGGGATGACAACTCGATCGCGATCCACCTGCTCGAGCCCCTGCCCGCCGACGCCCGGAGAAAGCTCGGCGCGCGGGCCGAGGAGCTCGCGGCGTGGCTCGGCGGCGGCTCCATGAAGATCGGGTACGCCGCGCCGTACATGCGGCGGCGTTGAGTCGAGGCGATGAGTTGGGCTCCGAGTCGCGGTCTGTCTCTGCAGAACACCCGTATCGATCGAAAGGCGCCGCGATGAGCGATCAACTCCCACCCGTGACCGACCACGACACCTGGGCGAAGGCCCTCGCGGAACTGCGGGTCCGCGAGAAGGCGGCCACGCGCGAACTCGACGCGATCGCGGCGCAGCGGCGGCGGCTGCCGATGGTCGAGATGCCCGACCACACCCTGACCGGACCCGACGGGCCGATCCGTCTCGTGGACGTCTTCGACGGGCGCTCCCAGCTGATCGTCTACAACCACATGTGGTCTCCCGGCGAGACCTATCAGTGCCCGGGGTGCACCGGGTACACGACGCAGTTCAGTCGACTCGACTACCTGGCCGACTACGACGCCCGGTTCGTGATCATCACCCACGGCCCGATCGAGGAGGCCCTTGCCTACAAGAAGCGCGTCGGTAACCGCATGGACTGGTACTCGTCGGCGGGCACGACGTTCTCCGCCGACGTCGGCGCGGGGCCCGGCGAGGGATTCGCGATCAACGTCTTCCTCCGCGACGGTGACAAGGTCTACCGCACGTGGCACACGACCGGCCGCGGCACCGAGCAGCTCGGGTTCACGTTCGGGCTTCTCGACGTCCTCCCGTGGGGGCGTCAGGAGGAATGGCAGGACTCACCCGACGGCTGGCCCCAGAGCCCCACGTACTCGCGCTGGCGTGACTCGGAGGCCATCGCCGCCGCCTACGGAGATCCCACCGCGTGAGGTTTCACCGATCGAACCGCAGGTCGGCACTCACAGGAACCTCCCAGTGTCCGGACAGTGAGGTCCCAGGCCCCTCTGGAACAGTGGAAGAGTGACCAGACCGGCCCAGGACGACGCAACCCGAGGAGCGAAGGTGCTCGTCGTCGACGACGAGGAGAACATCCGCGAGCTGCTGTCGGTGTCGCTGAAGTTCCAGGGATACGACGTCGAGACGGCCGCCGACGGACCGGCGGCGATCGACAGGTGCCGGAGCCGCAAGCCCGACGTGCTGATCCTCGACGTGATGATGCCGGGCATGGACGGTTTCGGACTGCTGCGCCGTCTCCGCGCGGACGGGGTCGAGGCGCCCGCCCTGTTCCTGTCGGCCCGCGACTCGGTCGAGGACAAGGTCAACGGCCTGACGATCGGCGGTGACGACTACGTCACCAAGCCGTTCAGCCTCGAAGAAGTCGTCGCCCGGTTGCAGGTGTTGCTGCGCCGCAGTGGTTTCGGCGAAGCGGAGCAGTCCTCGTCCCGGATCACCTTCGCCGACATCGAACTCGACGACGAGACGCACGAGGTCTTCAAGGCGGGGCAACCGGTCCAGCTCTCGCCGACCGAGTTCACCTTGCTGCGGTACTTCATGGTCAACGCGGGGACGGTGCTGTCCAAACCCCGCATCCTCGACCACGTCTGGAACTACGACTTCGGCGGCGAGGTCAACGTCGTGGAGTCCTATGTCTCCTACCTGCGTCGCAAACTCGACAACGGCGAGCGGCGCCTCATCCACACCCTGCGCGGCGTCGGCTATGTGATGCGCGAGCCGCGCGACTGATGGCTGCGTCCGAAGTCCGCAGGCGCGGTGTGCCACTGCGGCTCTCCCTGGTCGCTCTCACGCTTGCGCTCGTGGTCGTCGGGTTGCTGGCCTCGGGAGTGGCGGTCACGTCGTCGATGCGGCAGGACCTGATCTCGCGCACGGACGAGGGTCTCGTGAACGCCACGCGCACGTGGGCCGATCCACGCTCGCCGGCCAACGATCCGCGTCCCGGCCCGCCGGGGCCGCGTCGTCCGCCGTCGCCGTACTACGTGGAGTCGACTTTCCGGGGTCCGGCCGGCATCTCGGCGACCAACGTCTACAACCAGTTCGACCATGCGCCGAACCTCGACGGGGTCACCGGCGACAACGTCGGCCCGGTCACCGTCGGATCGGTGGAGCCGCACGGACCACGCTGGCGGGTGATCAAGCGCAGCAACATGTTCGGCACGACGACCGTGGCCACCCCGATGACCGACATCGACGCCACGATCAGTCGGCTCATCTGGTTGCAGTTCGCCATCGGTGCCATCGTCGTGGTCCTCATCGGGTTGCTCAGCTATCTGCTCGTGCGGACCAGTCTCCGGCCCCTGCGCAGGGTCGAGGAGACCGCACACGCGATCGCGGCGGGCGACCTCACGCGTCGAGTTCCGTTGGCGGCTCCCAACACCGAGGTCGGCAGTCTGTCGGTTTCGCTGAACACCATGCTCGGCCAGATCCAGCAGGCCTTCGCGACCACCGCGGCGTCGGAGCGTCAAGCCCGCGCCTCCGAGGAGGAGATGCGGCGCTTCGTCGCCGACGCGAGCCACGAACTCCGCACTCCGTTGACGTCGATCAAGGGCTTCGCCGAACTGTATTCGCAGGGCGGGGTCTCCGACGTCTCCGATGCGATGCGCCGGATCAACGACGAGGCCGGTCGGATGAACCTGCTCGTCGAGGACCTGCTGATGCTGGCACGCCTCGACGCGCAGCGCCCCCTCGCGACGGCACCCGTCGACCTGCTCGGCCTGGCCGCCGAGGCCGTCGCGTCCGCGCGCGTCGGCGCGCCCGAACGCGACATCCGGCTCGAGGTGACGACCGGTGACCATCCGCCGCTGGTCTCCGGCGACGGGCCGCGGCTGCTGCAGGTGCTCCGCAACCTGATCGGCAACGCGATCAACCACACGTCGGCCGAGGCGTCGATCACGGTCGGGGTGTCGGTCGAGGCCGACTCCGGCGGCACGTTGGAGGCGGTGCTGAGGGTCGCCGACACCGGACCGGGGCTGACCGAAGAGGATGCGCAACACGTCTTCGAGCGGTTCTACCGCGGCGACCAGTCCCGCCACCGGGGTTCCGGCGGCGGAAACGGTCTGGGGCTGTCCATCGTTGCCGCGCTGGTCGAAGCGCACGGCGGACGGGTCGGCGTCGAGTCGACGCCCGGCGAGGGCGCGACCTTCTGGGTGCGACTGCCGCTCCTCAGCTGATCAGCCGTCGCAACCTCGCGAACTCGGCCACGTCGGTGCGGAACTGGTCGAGCGTGACGAGGGTGTACATACCGTCGATCTGGCGGGTGGCCCAGAGCTGGTGGATGCGTCGGAGGTCGGATTGCCGTGATTTCCAGCCGATTCCGTCGATCACCGCGAGCACGAGCTGCGTCGGGAGACGGACCTCGGCCATCTCCTCGATCTCGCGCACGGCGTCGGTGAGCTTCGAGCCGGTCGAGTCGAATCCCTTGGCGGCCACCACGATGTCGGCGGAGTTCGGATCGCCCACGATGAGGTCGGCGGGGGCGGTGCGTCCGTTGCGGCCGACGAATCGTGATCGCGTCGTGTAATTGAGGTCGAGATCGCGTGCGATGTCCTCGATCTCGTCCTCGATGCGACGGCCCGACGCGCCGGCACGGGTCGCGGTGGCACGGGTTCCGGCGCGCGCCACGAGGATGTCGGCGAAGGTGTAGGTGCGTTCCAGCTGGGTGCGGAGCATCCGGACGAGGTCGAATTCCGCGTCGAGCCAGGTCACCAGGTCGACGGGCTGGGTGCGTGCCAGTCCGTGCCAGCCACTGGTGTCGAACCGGTCGCGCAACGCGTTCTTGAGCTTCTCCTGCGACAACCCGACCGCGAGCCCGAGCACCGGGACGTCGTTGGGATTGTCGCGTACCCACGCGGCGAGTCCGGTGATGTCGGTGTCGAGGAGACCGCCGAGACTCCCGGTGGCCTCCACGATCCGCTCGGCCTCCGGCGTGGAGGCGGTAGGGTCGACGTGAGAGGTCAACCGTCCCAACGACTTCAGATAATCCTCGAAGTCAACTGCGTCACTCATGTGCTCGGCGTCAGTCCCGTCCGATGAACAGGAACTCGCTGACGTCGCGGCGAGTGGCCGCGGCGTGCGTGCCGAAGCTGTACTTGTGGTCGATGGCGATCACCTCGACCGAGGGTTTGACCTTGCCGAGGAGGTCGACGATCCGGTCCTTGCCCGGCAACGCGTTCGACGAATACGACAGCACGATCGCGCCCGCGTCCTCGAAGTGTTCGAACGTCCGCAGCAGCGCGTCCTCGATCGTCCGCTTGTAGGCGAACGGCGTGAAGCGCTTGGGCAGCTTCTTGGTCTTGGTGTTCTCCATGATGGTCATCCCGCGCCAGTACGCGGAGAGACCCTCCAGGAAGTGATAGCGCTTGATGTAGTCGTTGTCGTCGGTGGGCGGCGCGTACGGGGGGTCGAGGTAGACGAGATCCGGCGGCGCCGACCACGGCAGGGCGAGGTCGAAGATGTCGCCCTGGACGCTCCGACTGCTGCAGCCGTTGCTGAACACCGTGCCGTTGTAGTCGGCGGCCGCGCGCAACCGGAAGTGGTCGCGCAGCGACATCGTGAGGTCGCGGCGCCCATCGGCATAGCGGGTGGAGTCGGTGAAGGTGAACACCCCGCGCGGCTGCTTGCGTGCGGCGGAGAGGACCAGCGCGGAGATGGCCAGGTCGCGGCGGTAGCCGCGCAGCGCGTCGATGTGCGACCACGCCGAGTCGAGGAATGTGCGGTCCTCGGCGGTGAAGTACAGGCCGTCGAAGGTGCGGGAGATGTAGTCGCGGTCGTCGGCGGCCGGCCCGCAGATCTGCTCGACGAGCTCCGGCTCGAGGCGGACGCTCGAATTAGCCACCGACGCACGCGTGATGACATGCGGGAAGTGGAGGAAGTCGTTGCTGAGAACCTCGAATCCTTGCGCCTTCAGCAGGTACGACACCACTCCCGACCCGGAGAAGGCGTCGACCGCCGTCGACCCGCCGATCTCGGCGAAGGTGCGTTCGAGGTGGGGGAGCAGCCGGTACTTCGACCCCATGTATCGCAACCGCGGAAAGCGCTGAGCGCGGGCCAGGACGTCGCTGGATCCGACAGGTCTGCCGGTGCTGCGTCCCGGTCGGGAGGATTCTGGCCCACTCACACCGAAAAGAATGTCATGGACCCCCGACAGCGCCGTGGAGAACACGGTTGCGTCCTCGGTGCCGAACCCCACAACATCTAGACTCGGGCCCATGGCATCGGTCTTCAGCATGATCATCAACGGCGACATCCCGGGTCGATTCGTCTGGAAGGACGGCGAAGCCGTCGCGTTCCTGACCATCGAGCCGGTCACCCCCGGCCACGTTCTGGTGGTGCCGCGCAACGAGGTCGACCACTGGGAGCAGATGGACAGCACGCTGTTCGCCCATCTCAGCGGCGTCGCACAGAAGGTCGGCCGGGCCGTCAAGGACGCCTTCGACGCTCCGCGCATCGGCCTGCTCATCGCCGGCCTCGAGGTTCCCCACGTGCACATCCACGTGTTCCAGGGACTCTCGCTCGAGACCTTCGACCTCGCCAACGCGAACAAGAACGCCAGCCCCGAGGACCTCGATGCCGCGGCCGAGAAGATCCGCGCCAGCCTGCGCTCGCTCGGCTACGGCGAGTACGTCGCCGACTGACCCTTCGATACGCCCCTCCGCGAGCTCCGGGGTTACTCAGGGAGCGGGTTTCGCCGCCCGGGGCGCAGAGGTACA
This sequence comes from Gordonia sp. CNJ-863, assembly GCF_001942325.1. NCBI lineage: Bacteria > Bacillati > Actinomycetota > Actinomycetes > Mycobacteriales > Gordoniaceae > Gordonia > Gordonia sp. CNJ-863. The sequence continues at coordinate 24,239 of NZ_MKKG01000010.1, read as the reverse complement.
AAGTCCTCTGGTGAGCCGAAACGACAACGTGTGATCGGCGGCTGAGTACCGTCATGACCGGAGGCAGTCATGACCGAGTACATGCGCAACAGCGACGCTTTCACCTGGTCGATGGAGTCCGACCCGCGCCTGCGATCGACGGTGGTGACGGTCATCCTGCTCGACCGCACACCGGACTGGGATGCGATGCGCAGCCGGTTCGAGACGATCAGCGCCGACCTGCCGATGTTCCGCGAGCGCGTCGTGTACTCGCCGCTGTCGGCGCCGCCGAGGTGGGTCCCGTACCAGGATTTCGATCTCGACTTCCACATTCGCCGGGTCGGGGCACCCGCTCCGGCCACCTTCGACACCGTGCTGGAGATGGCGCGGATCGCGGCGATGGAGGACTTCGACCGTGCCCGGCCGTTGTGGAAGGCGACGCTTGTGGACGGGCTGGCCGACGGCGGTGCCGCGGTCGTCTGCAAGTTCCACCACGCGCTGACCGACGGGGTGGGGGCCATCGAGATCGCGATGCGGCTCTTCGACCTGACCGAGGAATCCGACCATCCGCCGGGCACGCCCGCCGCCATCACGCCGCCGAACGGTGAAGCCTGGTGGCGGGACTACCTGGACTCGATGCGATTCGACGCCGAGCGCGCCTCGAACACCGTGATGGAAGTCGTGAAATCGGTACCGGGCTTGGCGTTCAACACGATTCGCCATCCGATCGCGACCGCCGGTGACGCCGTCGAGACAGCTGCATCGGTGTTCCGCACCGTCCGGCCCGTCAACGAGACGGGATCGCCGCTGATGACGGAACGCTCGTTGGTGCGGCATCTCGACGTCCACGAGGTTCCGCTGCAGCAACTGCGCGACGCCGGGCACCGTGGTGGAGGCTCACTCAACGACGCCTTCGTCGCGGGCGTCGCCGGAGGGCTCCGTCTGTACCACGAGAAACACGGCGTCGAAGTCGGTGACCTCCATCTGTGTATGCCGGTGAACCTGCGGACCGAGGAGGACGCCCCAGGCGGCAACCGGATCACCTTGATGCGGTTCGACGTGCCGGTCGCCGAAGTCGATCCGGCGCAACGGATCGCTCGAATCCACCGGCGGACCTCACGTGTCCGCGACGAGCGCTCGTTGCCGTACACCCAGCTCATCGCCGGCACCATGAACCTGATGCCGCGCTGGTACATCGGTTCGGTCCTGCGTCACGTCGACTTCCTGTGCAGTGACGTGCCGGGTATTCCGGTGCCGCTCTACCTCGGCGGCGCCCGGATGACCGCCCAGTACGCCTTCGGTCCCACGATCGGGGCCGCGGTCAACGTCACCCTGCTCAGCTACATCGACACGTGTGAGCTGGGGATCGATGTCGACACCGGCGCCATCGCCGATGTCGACGTCTTCCACTCGTGCCTCGTCGACGGGTTCGACGAGGTGCTCTCGCTCGCCCGACCTGCTCCCTGAGGAACGAGCACGCGAGCGTCTCGAAGGGTCAGACCGTCCGGTGGATCAGCAGCGGTAGGACGGCACCGGCCCCGGCCTCACGGAGTGCCGCGGCGGCGAGGGTGATCGGCCAGCCCGAGCTGTTGGCGTCGACGACGAGCATCACGTTCTGTCCGGCGACCTCGGGTGGATCGCCGAGGTGGTCGCGCCAGTAGGCGGCCTCGACTGCTCCGGTGGCATCGGTCGGCGGATCGCCCAGGTGGACGGGGAAGGTTCCGCCGCCCCGTTTCCCGACCGTGCGCAGATGTTCGGCGAGCGTCTCGGCCAGATTGGTGCCGGTCAGGCGGAGCGACACGATGACGTCGGCGCGGATACCCGTCTCGCGGACCCAGGAGGACAGCGTCGCGACGGCGGCATCGCCGAGTTCGGCCAGTGCGCGTTCGTCGCCGTTGCGGGCGGCGGCCAGCACCTCCACCCATTCGGGGGCGTCGGCGTGTGCGAGGACGCGACCCGGCTGGGCGAGGAGGTCTGCGGGAATCCTTCCGCGACGACCGAATTCGCCGCCCGGCCACATCTTCCGCGGATCGAGGGTCGACGCCTTGCGGCGTAGCGTCGACGTGACGGTGCGCACCACCTCCGCATCGACGGAGTCGGGGAGTCCCTCACTCAGCGCGCCGCGGCAGACCGAGCAGCGACCGCAGTCGGCGGCCTGTGGGTCGTCGAGCGATTCGGTCAGCAGTCGCATCAGACAGGTGCGCCCGGCGATGTAGGAGCGCATGATGTCGGCCTCGCGGCGACGGACCGCGAGCACGCCGTCGTAGTGTGCGGCGTCGTAGGTCCAGGGTTTGCCGGTGGCAACCCAGCCGTCGGGGGTGCGGTCGGTGATGCCGTCGACGGCGAGTTGCTTGAGCATCAACTCGATTCGCGTACGGCGGAAGCGGGTGGCGGCCTCGAGCTGGATGGGCGACTGCGGTTCGTCGGCGGCCTCCAGTGCTGCCAGCAGATCGCGCATCTTGTCGGGATCGGGAATCGTCGCGGTGGCGAAGTGATCCCAGATCCGGTCGTCGGTCTGCGAGGCCAGCAACATCACGACGGCGTCGTCCAGGGCACGCCCGGCACGACCCACCTGCTGGTAGTAGGAAACCGGCGACGGCGGCGAACCGACGTGTACGACGAAGCCCAGGTCCGGCTTGTCGTAGCCCATCCCGAGGGCTGACGTCGCGACGAGCGCCTTGACCTTGTTGTGCAGCAACGCATCTTCGAGTTCGTGCCGGCGGTCGGCGTCGAGCTGGCCGGTATAGGCGGCGACCTCGACCGAATCGCCGTGTACCGCGCGGATGGCCTCGACGAGCCGGTCGGCGTCGGCGACGGTGAGGACGTAGACGATGCCCGAACCCGGGAGATGGGGGAGCGCCTGCGCCACCCAGCCGTAGCGCTGGACGGGTGAGAGTCCGTCGAGAACGTTGAGATGCAACGACTTCCGGGCGAGCGGCCCGCGGAGGACGAGTGTCGGTGCGTCGGAACCGGCGTCGAGCTGGGCGGCGACGTCCTCGGTGACGCGCGCGTTGGCGGTCGCGGTGGTGGCCAGGACCGGCGTAGTCGGGTTGACCGAGCGGAGCACGTCGGCCACGCGTCGGTAGTCGGGCCGAAAGTCGTGACCCCAGTCGGAGACGGCGTGCGCCTCGTCGATCACCAGGAGTCCGAGGTTGCCGGCCAGTGCGTCGAGCACACGTCGTCCGAAGCCGGGATTGGCGAGGCGTTCCGGCGAGACGAGCAGGACGTCGAGATCACCCGCCCGCAACTGCGCCTCGATCGCCGACCACTCGTCGACGTTCGACGAGTTCAGCGTCGCCGCGGACAGGCCGCCGCGAGCCGCTGCGGCCACCTGGTCACGCATGAGGGACAGCAGCGGGGAGACGATCAGCGTCGGCCCGCCACCGCCGGCACGGATGATCGCGGTGGCCGACCAGTAGACGGCCGACTTGCCCCATCCGGTCGCCTGGACCACCAGAACCCGCGCGCCGGGTGTGCCGGGATCGCCCCCGGCCAGGGCGGTCACCGCGCGGAGCTGGTCCTCGCGCAGCCGGGCGCCCTCACCGGCCAGGCTGGTGATGACGCGGTTGGCGGCGGTCAGCTGGTCAGGGGTGAGGGTTGCGGCCATGAGCCCCAATGTAGTGGCGACGGCCGACAGTGGAGATCGACGGTTCACAGGAACCCTGCAGCCGGGTTCCAGAGTGGTTCGAGGGTGCGAGCCGATCGTGGTCCTCATGATCCCGCAAGCACCGCCGGACCGGAGGGCGCAGGTGTACACGCTCGCCGACAGTTCGGTGTCCACCCCGGTCCTCGACATCGTCGTTCCCGTCTACAACGAACAGACCGACCTCGCGTCGTCGATACACCGGCTCGCGGACCATCTGCGCCGGCACGTGCCGTATCCGGCGCGCATCACCGTCGCCGACAACGCCAGTACCGACGACACCCTCGCGATCGCCGTCGGTCTCGTCGACGAACTCGAGGGCGTCCGCGTCGTTCATCTCGACGAGAAGGGCCGTGGTCGTGCGCTGAACGCGGTCTGGCAGCGCAGCGACGCCGAGATCGTCGCCTACTGCGACGTCGACCTCTCCACCGACCTCAATGCGCTGATGCCGCTCATCGCCCCGCTGGTGTCGGGTCATTCCGACATCGCGATCGGCACCCGGCTCAGCCGGTCGTCGCGCGTCGTGCGCGGACCCAAGCGGGAGTTCATCTCGCGCTCCTACAACCTCATCCTCCGAACCGCCATGGGCGCCAGGTTCTCCGACGCCCAGTGTGGGTTCAAGGCGATGCGCACCGACATCGCCCGCGAGCTGCTGCCGTTCGTCGTCGACACCGGCTGGTTCTTCGACACCGAACTGCTCGTCCTCGCCGAGCAGATCGGGCTGCGGATCGCGGAGGTCCCGGTCGACTGGGTCGACGACCCGGACAGCACCGTCGACATCGTGCCCACCGCACTCGCCGATCTGAAGGGTTGTGCGCGAGTTGGTCTCGCGCTGGCGATGGGACGGTTGCCGATCGCGCAGCTCCGCGCCTCCATCGGTCGCGACCGGGCGGCGGGCCCCCAGATCGACGGTGTGCCGAAGGGTTTGGTGGGCCAGCTCGCGCGGTTCTGTGTAGTGGGCGTCGCGTCGACGATCGCCTTCGCGGTGCTGTTCCTGGCGTTGCATTCGTTCCTGGGAGCGCAGGTGTCGAACCTGGTCGCCCTCGCGATCACCGCCGTCCTGAACACCGCAGCCAACCGCCGGTTCAGCTTCGGCGTCCGCGGGCGCGACAACGCACTCCGCCACCAGTTGTTCGGTCTCGGGGTGTTCCTCTTCGGCTGGCTGGTCACCGCCGGCTCCCTGTTGTTCCTGCACACCGTCGCGCCGGACGCGACCAAACACATCGAACTGATCATCCTGGTGGTCGCGAACCTGGTGGCCACGCTCACCCGGTTCGTCGGTCTCCGCTGGGTGTTCCGCAAGACCCCGGAGGTTGTCGCATGACGACACTGACCATCGACCCACCCCTCGACTCCGCTCCGCCGACGCATGCACACGCGAAGAACGTGCTGTGGGAACGTCTCTCACTGGCCACGCTGCTGATCGGTACCGGTGTCCTCTATCTGTGGAATCTCTCGATCAACGGTTGGGCGAACTCCTTCTACTCGGCGGCCATCCAGGCAGGTTCGCAATCCTGGAAGGCCTGGTTCTTCGGGTCGAGCGACATGGCCAACTCGATCACCGTCGACAAACCACCTGCCTCGCTGTGGATTCCGGGCATCAGTGCGCGGATCTTCGGGGTCAACTCCTGGTCGATTCTGGTGCCCGAGGTGCTAATGGGCGTCGCATCGGTCGCGTTGCTGTACCTGATCACGCGAAAATACTTCGGCCACTGGGCCGGAATCCTCGCCGGCGCGGTACTGGCGCTGACGCCGGTCGCGGCGTTGATGTTCCGCTTTGACAACCCCGAGGCGCTGCTGATCCTGCTGATGATCGCGGCCGTCTGGTCGCTGATGAAGGCGGTCGACGACGGCCGGTGGCGGTGGCTGATCCTCACCGGTGTGTTCATCGGGTTCGGATTCCTCACCAAGCAGCTGCAGGTGATGCTGATCGTGCCGGCGCTGTCGATCACCTATCTGGCCTTCGGTCCGCGTGGTTGGTTGCGCCGGCTGGGTCAGTTGTTCGCCGCGCTCGGAGCGATGATCGTGAGCGCCGGCTGGTGGATACTCGCCGTCGAACTCTGGCCGGCGTCCTCGCGGCCGTACATCGGTGGTTCGCAGAACAATTCGATCCTTGAGCTGACTCTCGGCTACAACGGGTTCGGCCGACTCAACGGCAACGAGACCGGGGCCGTGGTCCCCGGCCGTTCCGGTATGGGCGAGGTGGGTGGCCCCGGCGGTGGCCCGTGGGGTGAGACCGGATGGCTGCGGATGTTCGAACCTGCGCAGGGCGGTCAGATCGCGTGGCTCATCCCGACCGGGCTCCTACTCGCCGTTGTCGCGGCAGTCCTGATCGGCGGCGCGAGACGGACCGACCCGCGTCGCGCCTACCTCGCGGTATGGGGAATGTGGCTACTGGTCACGATGGGTGTCTTCAGCTTCATGGCCGGGATCTTCCACCAGTACTACACCGCAGCCCTCGCCCCGGCGGTCGCTGCTCTCGTCGCCGGTGGTGGGGCGGTCTGCTGGAGCCACCGCGGCCGACTGTGGGTCCGGATCGCTCTCGGCGCATCCGTGTGGATCGCGGCCGGCTGGGGCTTCGTCCTGCTGAACCGCACTCCCGACTTCGTGCCGTGGCTGCGCGTCGTGGTCCTCGTCGTCGGCGTGGTCGCCGGTGCCGCGATGGTCTTCGCGAACGTCCGCGGTGTCGCAGCGGCAGCAGTGACCGGTGCGATCCTCGCCGGACTCGCCGGTCCGGTCGCGTACACGATCGACACGGTGACGACCGAGAAGAGCGGATCGATCATCACCGCCGGCCCGCGGGTCGAGGGCGAGTTCGGCCCTGGTGGACGCGGAGGCCCCGGCCAGGGGATGCCCGGCAGTCGCGGCGGCGACGGCCCCGGTGGCCTGCTGCGCGGCTCGACCCCCACTGCCGCGGTCGTCGAGAAGCTGAACGCCGACGCGGACCAGTACACGTGGGTGGCCGCGGCGGTCGGGTCGATGTCCGCCTCGGGCTACCAGCTCGAGAGCGGCCATTCGGTGATGCCGATCGGCGGGTTCAACGGCAGCGATCCGTCGCCGACCCTCGCCGAGTTCCAGAAACTGGTCGCCGAGAAGAAGATCCACTGGTTCCTCGGCGGTGGTGGCGGGCCCGGTATGGGCGGGGACCCGATGGGCGTCGATTCCGAACGCCCGGCGTCGTCGATCAGTGCGTGGGTGCAGGAGAACTTCACCGCTGTGACGGTCGACGGGGTCACGATGTACGACCTGACCCAGCAGACCGGCTGATGCGCTCACCGGCGCGTGACGCGGGCCGTGTACGCAGTCGTTTAGAGTCATGGTCGTGCGAGTACTCGTGATCGGCTCGGGCGGCCGCGAACATGCCCTTCTCATCGGCCTCAAGAACGATCCGTCGGTCACCGACCTGCATGTCGCTCCCGGCAACGCCGGCACCTCGGCGATCGCCACCAACCACGCCGTCGACGTGGTCTCGGGTGAGGCGGTCGTCGCCCTGGCGCAGAAGCTGGAGGCCGACCTCGTGGTCATCGGACCCGAGGTGCCCCTGGTCCTCGGCGTCGCCGATGCGTTGCGCGCGGCCGGTATCGCAACCTTCGGCCCCAGCGCGCAGGCCGCGCAGATCGAGGGTTCCAAGGCTTTCGCCAAGGACGTGATGGCCGCTGCGGGCGTCAAGACCGCGCACGCGGAGATCGTTGACAACCCCGCTCACCTCGACGCCGCCCTCGACCGCTTCGGACCCACCTGGGTCGTCAAGGACGACGGCCTCGCCGCGGGTAAGGGCGTCGTCGTCACGCCCGACCGCGAGGTCGCCCGCGACCACGCCGCCGAGTGCCTGGAGAGCGGACACCCCGTCCTGCTGGAGAGCTTCCTCGACGGACCCGAGGTGTCACTGTTCTGCCTCGTCGACGGCGAGACCGTGGTGCCGCTGCTGCCCGCGCAGGACCACAAGCGCGTCGGCGACAACGACGCCGGACCCAACACGGGCGGCATGGGTGCCTACACCCCGCTGCCGTGGCTGCCCGCGGAGATGACCGAGCGCATCGTCGAGGAGGTCGTCAAACCCGTTGCGGCCGAGATGGTGAAGCGCGGATTCCCGTTCTCGGGTCTCCTGTACGCCGGTCTCGCGATCGGCAAGGACGGGCCCGCGGTCGTCGAATTCAACTGTCGCTTCGGCGATCCCGAGACCCAGGCGGTCCTCGCACTGCTGAAGTCGCCGCTCGGTGCGGCGCTCAACGCCACCGCCACCGGCACGCTGGCCGACCTGCCGGCGCTCGAATGGCACGACGGCGCTGCGGTCACCGTGGTCGTCGCCGCCGAGAACTACCCCGGCAAGCCGCGCACCGGTGACGTCATCACCGGCGCCGACGCCGAGGGCGTGTTGCACGCGGGCACGTCCAGGAACGCCGACGGTGCGATCGTCTCCGCCGGAGGTCGCGTGCTGGCCGTCGTGGGTACCGGCGCCGACCTCGCCGAGGCCCGTGCCCAGGCCTACGCCCGGATCGAGAAGATCAAGCTGCCAGGCTCGCGTTACCGCACCGACATCGGCCGCAACGCCCTCGAGGGCAAGATCAGCATCTAGTGGCAGACCCGGGCGGGTCGGGAGCTCAGTCCGCGAGATTGCGGCCGAGAAACTCGATCTGCTCGGGGAGCACGCTGCGCCAGTACCGGTTGGTGTGCCCACCGGCTGCAGTGCCGAAGGCGGCCGGCGGGTGAAGGCCCGCGGCCCACTGGCGGGTGTAGGTGTAGAACTGGTCGCTCGAACCGATGTTGATGAGCAGCGGGATCTTCGCGAAGCTCGGCTGCGCGCCGAACAGCGAGTTGGCCTGGTAGTCGGCGAGGCCGTCGAAGGCGCGCGGGGGGAAGTTGCGCGGATCGGCCCACATCGCGGGCGAGCTGACCGCCACCGCGGCGACGCGCGGCGCACCGAGCATCGACGCCAGACGCAGCGCGCCGTATCCGCCCATCGACCATCCGAAGAGACCGATGCGGTCGGTGGACAGGTTGAGCCGTGGGTCGTTCGCGAGCATCGGCAGGAACTCGTCGAGGATCATCGCGCCACCGTCGGTGCCGTCGGCCCGTCGGTGGTAGTAGTTGCGGCCCACGTCGGCGGCGGCCAGCGCGAACGGGGCGTTGCCGTTGTCCACGTACTGCTGCATCACGGTCTGCATCTCGAGTTTCGACCCGAAGATGGTCTTCTCGTTGGTGTTCAGCGCGTGCAGCACGACGACGACGGGCAGCTTGCCGGTCACGCCGTTGGGTCGGGCGACCGCCCAGCGGGTGTCGCGGCCGCCCATGCGGGCGGACTTGAAGCTGCCGGTGATCAGCGGGGGGCCACTGGTGACCGGGGGCGGCGAGGTCTCGATCGGCAGCTCGTCGTCGGCGGCACGGCCTTCGAGGTTGCGCGGCTGCACCGACGCCGACGGTGCCTTGTCCGAGCATGCGGCCAGTCCGAGCGCGGCGGCCCCGACGCCGGCGGCGAGCACGGCACGACGGCCCACGCGCGGAAGGTCGCGGTCGGCTGCATCGGAGAATCGGGATCGCACGCTCGTCATCGAAGCAACAGGGTAATCGCGGACCCCGGGCTCGACGCAACGTCGAGTCGGCCGACTCGCCGCCGCTGTGAGAAATCTGTCTCGGACTTGACGTTCAGTCGAGCGACGCGATGGCCTTCTGCAGGAGTTCGGCTGCTCCGGACGCCACGTCGGGCAGGCCCGGGGCGTCGGTCACCGCGACCATGATGTCGGGGTTCATCGCCTCGACGATGACGGTCCCGGCGTTGTCGGTGTCGTCGCGCACCACCACATTGCAGGGGAGCAGCAGGCCGATCTGCCTCTCGATCCCGAGCGCGCGATGGGCGAACTGCGGATTGCAGGCCCCGAGGATGAGGTAGTTCTCCATGTCCTCGTCGAGCTTCTTCTTGAGCGTCGCCTTCACGTCGATCTCGGTGAGCACGCCGAATCCGACATCGCTGAGCGCTTCCCGCGTCCGCGCGACCGCGTCGTCGAAGTCCGTCTTCAGGGTCGTCTGGTAACCGAGTTTCATGATCACTCCTCTCGTGGTGCTCCTCGCGTGCGTCAGGCGAGCGCCAGGAACAACTTTTCCATCTGATCGATCGTCATCGGCTCCGAGTCCTTGGACTGTTCACCGGTTATGCATTCGCGGAGGCCGGTCGCGACGATCTTGAAACCGGCACGATCCAGTGCACTCGACACCGCCGCGAGTTGGGTCACGACGTCCTTGCAGTCGCGTCCCTGTTCGATCATCGAGATCACGCCCGCGAGCTGTCCATGGGCGCGGCGTAGCCGATTGAGCACGACGCCGATCGATTCTTCGTCGCCGACCATGACGACCTCCTTGTGGTTCTGCACGCGTGTGGTTCTGCACGCGTGGACTTGCCCGACAAACGTCGATCATACCCCTTGGGGTATGAGGAGCGGTCTGGTCCGGTCGGCATCTGCGTGGCGAAGTCGGCGAAGGTCGGCCGCGGAGGCGATCCTCGTGTCCGATGACCGACTGGCACCTGCCCTGAACAGGGCATTCACCACGCGTGTCAGGGTCTTATACGGGAAATCGACTGTGCTTGTATCGCTTTGAGCAAAAGCAATACGGCGGTACGGATGCCTTTGGCAGCATGAACCACATGATGACGTCGGCGGCGACACCCAAGGGTGCGCGACGGCGGTCTCGCTTGATCGAGGCCGCCGGCGAGCTGCTGCTCGAAGGCGGCTTCGACGCCGTGCGTCATCGTGCGGTGGCCGAACGTGCCCAGTTGCCGCTGGCGTCGACGACGTACTACTTCGCCTCCCTCGACGACCTGATGGCCGAGGCGGCAGCCAGCCTCTGCAGCCACGACGCGGAGGCAGTCACCGAGCGCTGCAACGCACTTCCGCGTCGACGCCGCGGGAAGACCGCGACCTCGACCGCCCTCGCCGAGGTCGTCGTCGGCGACGACACGATCCAGCAACTGTCGGCCCGTTACGAGATGATCGCGCTGTCGGCGCGGTACCCGATGCTGCGCGAGGTGGTGAGCGACAGGTGGCAGACGCTGTCCATGTGTCACCTCGACGTCCTCGCCAAGTCCGGCCGGGTTGCCGACCCCGCCCACATCGCCCAGCTGATCGGGATCGAGGACGGCGCCATCGTCGGCGCACTCGGACAGAACGGTGTCCGGCCCATCGACGCGGTACGCGACGCCCTGTTCGAGGTGATCGACGTCCTGGCACCGCGGGCGTGACAGCAGCGAAAGAAAGGGATCGGATGTCGGGGGATTCGATGAGTAGGCGCCGTACCCGCGCGGGTGTCGTCGCCGCGTTCCTGTCCATGCTCTTCGGGGTCACGATGCTTGTCGCCCCCAGCGCGCAGGCCGCTCCGGCCGGTCGCGTCGACGCGGGGGTCCCGTTGTCGTCGGTGGTCTACGGAACCGGCTGCACCTACCCCGTGACCGTCCCGGTCAACTCGTCGGGTTGGGTCGAGTTCTGGGAGGTCAAGCCGGGTCTTCCGGCTCGATTCATCGGCCGCGATCTCCCCTCGGGTGCCCTTGCCTCGGTCACCTGGGTGCCCCGTCGGATCGGTGACAAGTACCTCTACGCCGTCCAGAACGGCAAGGCCTCGCAGCCCACCCTCGTGAAGGTGCGACAGGGCTACGGGTCCAACGGCACCTGCTTCGCGTTCTGAGCGGCGTGTGGGTCGGCAGGTGGAGGAATTCGGGATCCGCTCCTGAGCGACCTACACTGAGCGGGTGTCGAAGCCCGTCATCGCCAACGTCCTGGCCAGCCGCTATGCCTCCACCGACCTCGCCGAGCTGTGGTCGGCCACCACCAAGATCGCCCTCGAACGGCGACTGTGGATCGCGGTATTGAAGGCGCAGGCCGACCTCGGGATCGACGTCCCGGCCGACGCCATCGCCGACTATGAGCGCGTTGTCGACCAGGTAGACCTCGCCTCGATCGCCGACCGCGAGCGCGTCACCCGCCACGACGTCAAGGCTCGCATCGAGGAGTTCAACGCCCTCGCCGGTCACGAGCAGATCCACAAGGGCATGACCAGCCGCGACCTCACCGAGAACGTCGAGCAGCTGCAGATCCTCCGTTCCCTCGAGCACGTGCACGCCCATGGCGTCGCCGTCCTGGCCCGCATCGTCGAACGTGCCGCCCAGTACTCCTCGGTCGTGATGGCCGGCCGCAGCCATAACGTCGCCGCGCAGGCGACGACCCTCGGCAAGCGTTTCGCCTCGGCCGCCGACGAACTCATGATCGCGCTCACCCGACTTCGTGAGCTGATCGACCGCTACCCGCTGCGTGGCATCAAGGGCCCCATGGGCACCTCGCAGGACATGCTCGACCTCCTCGGCGGCGACGCCACCAAGCTCGCCGACCTCGAGGCGCGCGTCGCCGACCACCTCGGTTTCGCGCGGTCGTTCACCTCGGTCGGTCAGATCTACCCGCGGTCCCTCGACCACGACGTGGTGTCCGCGCTGGTCCAGGTCGCGGCCGCACCGTCGTCGCTGGCCACCACGATCCGGCTCATGGCCGGCCACGAGCTGGTGACCGAGGGCTTCCAGCCCGGCCAGGTCGGCAGCTCGGCGATGCCGCACAAGATGAACACCCGCAGCTGTGAGCGCGTGAACGGTCTCGCCGTGGTCCTGCGCGGCTACGGCTCGATGGCCGCCGAACTCGCCGGCGCCCAGTGGAACGAAGGCGACGTCTTCTGCTCGGTGGTCCGCCGCGTCGCGCTGCCCGATGCCTTCTTCGCCATCGACGGTCTGATGGAGACCTTCCTGACCGTCCTCGCCGAGTTCGGCGCCTACCCTGCGGTCATCGCCAACGAGCTCGACCGCTACCTGCCGTTCCTCGCGACCACCAAGGTGCTGATGGCGTCGGTGCGTGCGGGCGTGGGTCGCGAGACCGCGCACGAGGCGATCAAGGAGAACGCCGTCGCGGTGGCGCTGGCCATGCGCGAGGAGGGTCGCGAACCCGATCTGCTCGACCGCCTCGCCGCCGACGACCGCATCCCGCTCGACCGGGCCCAGCTCGAGGAGCTCCTCGCCGACAAGACGGTGTTCGTCGGAGCGGCCGAACAGCAGGTTGGCGACGTCATCGCCGCGGCGGAGAAGATCATCGGCCAGTACCCGGAGGCCGCGGCTTACGCACCCGCGCCCATCCTCTGAGGGTCACTCCGGCGCGGAGGCGTCGGCGTGCCCGAGCTTCCAGTCGGGGAGCGCGACGTCGCGCACCAGGCGCTTGAGTTCGGGTGCCCCGGGGAATCCGCCGTCGCGTTTGCGCTCCCAGATCTGCGTGCGGTCGACGTCGATGTGGAACACGCCGCCGGTCCCGGGGACCAGCGTCACCGAGCCGATCTCGGTGCCGAAGGTGTTGAGCAGCTCCGATGCCATCCACGACGCCCGCAGCAGCCAGTTGCACTGGGTGCAGTAGGTGATGGTGATGTGCGGTGCGGTCATCGGTCAAGAATGTCAGAGGCTGCCGCCCCCGGCCGACCGGTGACCCTCTAGGGTCGAGTCCATGCGTCCTGAACTGCAGTCCTACCGGCATCTGGCGTCGGGGAAGGTCCGTGAGATCTACGAGATCGACGCCGACACCCTGCTGTTGGTGGCCTCCGACCGGATCTCGGCCTACGACCACATCTTGAGTCCCGCGATCCCCGACAAGGGACGCATCCTGACAGCGATGAGCTTCTTCTGGTTCGACGAGCTCGGCGTTCCCAACCACCTCGCCGGCGGTCCCACCGACGAACGCATCCCGGGCGAGGTCGTCGGCCGCTCGATGGTGGTGAAGCGCCTACCGATGGTGCAGGTCGAATGTGTGGCGCGCGGCTACCTGACGGGTTCGGGTCTGCTCGACTATCAGGCGACCGGTGCGGTGTGCGGCGTCGAACTGCCTGCGGGTCTGTCGGAGGCCTCCAAGCTGCCCGAGCCGATCTTCACCCCGGCCACCAAGGCCGAGCAGGGTGAACACGACGAGAACATCAGCTTCGAGCGCGTCGTCGAACAGGAGGGTGCCGAGCTGGCCGGGGCGCTGCGGTCGGCGACCCTCGACATCTACGGTCGCGGTGCTGCGGTGGCTGCCGACCGCGGGATCATCCTCGCCGACACCAAGTTCGAGTTCGGTCGCGGCCCCGACGGTGAGCTCGTGCTCGCCGACGAGGTTCTGACCCCCGACTCGTCGCGCTACTGGGAGGCCGCGACCTACGCGGCCGGCAAGGTCCAGCCCAGCTTCGACAAGCAGATCGTCCGGAACTGGCTCACCAGCGCCGAATCCGGTTGGGACCGTGCCTCCGATGTCGCTCCGCCATCGCTGCCCGACGACGTCGTCGAGAAGACGCGCCAGCGGTACATCGATGCCTACGAATGGATTTCGCAGAAGTCCTTCGCCGACTGGCCCACCACGGAGGTGGCCTCGTGACCGACGAGCGAAACACCGCGACACCGCCGGTCGCCAAGAAGGTCCCGAAGGAACGCACCCACCACGGCGACACCTTCGTCGACGACTACGAATGGTTGCGCGACAAGGACGATCCGGAGGTGACCGCCTACCTCGAGGCGCAGAACGCGTTCACCGAGGCGCACACCGGTCACCTGTCGGATCTGCGCAAGCAGATCTTCGACGAGATCAAGAGCCGCACCAAGGAAACCGACATGTCGGTGCCCGTCCGACGTGGACGCTTCTGGTACTACGCCAGAACGCAAGAGGGCAAACAGTATTCGATGTCCTGCCGGTGCCCGATCGCCGGCGACGACGACTGGACCGCGCCGAAGGTCGACGACGGTGTGACGCTGCCCGGTGAGGAGGTCCTGCTCGACAGCAACGTCGAGGCCGAGGGACACGACTTCTTCAGCCTCGGTGCGCTCACCGTCAGCGACGACGGCAACTGGCTGGCCTACAGCACCGACGTCGTCGGCGACGAGCGATACACGCTGCGCATCAAGGACCTTCGTACCGGTCAGGTCCTCGACGACGTCGTCACCGACACCTCGGGTAGCGCGGTGTGGTCGGCCGACGCCCGCCACGTCTTCTATTCGACGGTCGACGCCGCATGGCGGCCGGACACGGTGTGGCGACACGACATCGGTGCGGGCACCGAGGACGTCAAGGTCTTCCACGAACCCGACGAGCGGTTCTGGGTCGGCATGGGCACCACCCGCAGCGACAAATACCTCGTCATCGGAGTCGGCTCCAAGATCACCTCGGAGAGCTACGTTCTCGAAGCCGACAACCCGACCGGTGAGTTCCGCAGCGTCGTGCCGCGCGTCGACGGCGTCGAGTACAGCGTCGAACATGCCGTCATCGGCGGCGACGACTACTTCGTCATCGTGCACAACGAGGTCGTGGACGGTCAGAAGGCGGAGAACTTCGCCATCGACATCGCGCCGGTGGACAGCCCCGCGGACCGGCGTCCGCTGATCGCACACGATCCGGCCCGCCGCGTCGAGGACCTCGACGCCTTCGCCGACTACCTGGTGCTGTCATACCGGCGAGAGGCGCTGCCGCGCCTGGCCATTGCGGACCTCCGCCGGATCGACGGCATCCCCGCCGAATCCGACTTCCACGAGGTCGACTTCGATCAGGAACTGAGCACGGCCGGGCTCGGCGGCAACCCCGAGTGGTGGTCACCGAAGCTGCGCATCGGCTACGGCAGCTTCATCGAACCCGCGGAGTTGTTCGAACTCGACGTCGCCACCGGCGAACGCACCCTGCTGAAGCGGCAACCGGTGCTCGGCGGCTACGACCCCGCCGACTACGTCCAGTCCCGTGAGTGGGCGGTCGCCGACGACGGCACCCGGATCCCGCTGTCGGTGGTGCGCCGCAAGGAGACCGACGCAGCGAAGCCTGCCCCGCTGCTGCTGTACGGGTACGGCTCGTACGAGGCCAGCATCGATCCCTATTTCTCGGTGTCCCGGCTGTCCATGCTCGATCGCGGCATGGTCTTCGTCCTCGCCCACATCCGTGGCGGCGGCGAGATGGGTCGCTACTGGTACGAGAACGGCAAGGACCTCAGCAAGAAGAACACCTTCACCGACTTCGTCGCGGCCGGACACCATCTCGTCGAGACGGGATGGACGACGCCGCAGCAGATGGTCGCCGAGGGCGGTTCGGCCGGCGGTCTTCTGATGGGTGCGGTGGCCAACCTCGCGCCGGAGCTGTTCAACGGCATCCTGGCGTCGGTGCCGTTCGTCGACGCGCTGAACTCGATCCTCGACCCGTCGCTGCCGCTGACGGTCATCGAATGGGACGAGTGGGGCGACCCGCTGCACGACCCGAAGGTCTACGAGTACATGAAGACCTACACGCCGTACGAGAACGTCGACGCGAAGCCGTATCCGCCGATCCTCGCGTTGACCTCCCTCAACGACACCCGGGTGCTGTACACCGAGGCGGCGAAATGGGTGGCGCGGCTCCAGGAGAAGTCGACGTCGGGCAACCCGATACTGCTGAAGACCGAGATGAGCGCCGGTCACGGCGGCGTCAGCGGACGCTACAAGCAGTGGGAGGAAGTCGCCTTCGAGATCGCCTGGATACTGCAGCAGTCGGGCGCGCTGGAGAGCTGACCTCGACACCGAAGAGCCCCACCACCCTCGCGGGCGGTGGGGCTCTTCCGGTTTGGACCCGGAGGTCGATCAGTGCATCATGATCGGACCGCGATCCATGTCCTCTTCGACGAGAGGGGACGCGATCTTCTTGCGCGGCAGGAAGAATGCCGGGATCACGGTGAGGCAGATCAGCACGACCGAGATCACGAAGGTGTTGGAGAACACGTCGGCGGCGGTGTCGAAGAACGACTCCGGCAACGGGTTCGGGACACCCGGGGGTAGCGGCTTGTCGGAGGTGTTCGCCATGATCGCGAGACCGGCCTCCGGCTTGCCGGCCAGGCTGCTGGCGAGGATCACCGAGATCACCGCGGTGCCGATCGAGGTGGCCGTCTGCTGGATGGCGTTCATCAACGTCGAACCGTCCGGCACCTGGGCGTTGCTCAGGGTGGCGAGCGCCGCGGACATGATCGGCATCATCGTCATACCCATACCGAGGCCCTGGACGAACAGCGAACCGCAGATCAGCCAGTACGAGGTGTCCGAGCCGAGCATGGTGAACGCGGTCATGCCGAGGAGGATCAACACGATGCCCGCGAGTACGAACTTGCCGGGGCCCATCCTGTCGGTGAGTTTGCCGGCGATCGGCATCGTCAGCATGGCGCCGAGACCCTGCGGGGCGAGCAGCAGACCCGCGGTCAATGTCGACTCGCCGCGCACACCGATGAAGTACTGCGGGAACAGCAGTGCGGCACCGAAGAACGCGATCATGAACAGCACCATCGTGGCGACCGCGATGCTCAGCGTCTTGTTCTTGAACAGACGCAGGTCGAGCAGCGGCTTCTTCGCGCGCAGCGCATGGACGATGAACGCGACGATGAGAAGTGCGCCGATGATCGTCGGGATCAGCACCGAACCGGTGACGAAGGTGCGGTGTTCGGCGCTCGACGAGATGCCGAACAGGAACAGCGCCAGACCCGGCGACAACAGCAGCAACCCGACGAAGTCGATCGAGGACCGCTTGGTCTCGGCGTCGTCGCGCAGGACGATCCAGGCGAAGACGAAGGCGATGATGCCGATCGGGACGTTGATCAGGAAGATCCAGTGCCAGCTGAGCTGCTCGATGAGCACGCCGCCGAGGATCGGACCCGAGATCGGGCCCAGGAGCATCGGGATACCGAGGACGGCCATCACCGAACCGACGCGTTCGGGACCCGCCGCCTTGGTCAGCATCATCATGCCGATCGGCATCAGCAGACCACCGCCGAGGCCCTGGACCACGCGGAACGCGACCAGCATGCCGATGTTCGGTGCGAAGGCACAGAGGATCGAACCGAGGGTGAACAGGACCAGCGAGGTCAGGTACACCTTCTTGGTGCCGAAACGCGACGCGGCCCAGCTGGCCAGCGGGATCACGGCGGCGAGGGCGAGGGTGTAACCGGTCGCGGTCCACGCGGCACCCGCGGCGTCGGTGTTGAACTCCTGCTGGAAGGTGTTCTGGGCGACGCCGACCACGGTGACGTCGAGGATCGACATGATCGCGCCGAGTACGACCACACCGGCGACCAGCAGGACGTTCTTGTCCAGCTTGGTGTCTGGTGGACCTTCGTGGAGATGGCCTCCGGTGGAGGATGTCATGCGGTGTTTGTCCTATCGGTCGGGATGCGACTGAGAAGTAGGTGTCGGGAGGTGTTCGCGGTCAACGGGTGGCCAGATTGCAGAAGTGGTCGACGCCGTCGTCGACGATGGGTCGCAGCGCCGAACACAGGTTGTCCCGGAGTTCGGCGGGGAGGCCGGCCACGAACCGTCGCACGGTGTCGTGTTGCAGTGCCAGGTGTGTCTCGAGGTAGCGCATGCCGTCGTCGGTGAGCGAGACGCGCTTGATGCGACGGTCTGCCGAGTCCTCACGACGATCGGCGAGACCGGAGCTGACCAGCTTGTCGACCGTCCGGCCCGCGGCCGCGAGGGACAACTGGACCTGGTCGGCGATGGCGTTGACCGGCATCGGCCCGTCGTGGCTGCCGAGCGCACAGAGCACGCGGAGCTGGGAGAAGGTGATGTCGGTGGCGGCGAGACTCTCCATGGTTTCCGGCCGGCCGAGGTCGAGCAGACGGTCGAGGAATGCGACGAGCGCCGCCGAAGCGGACTCGATCGACTTGTCGGCGCTCGATGCGCTCAAGAGTTCCTCGGACACCCGGAAATAGTAACTCCGACGCAACTATTGCAGAAACGCAATAGGTGTGAGATCGCACATGAGCTGCGAGATGGTGTGATCCCCGTCTCAGGCGCAGGGGTGTGCAGCCGATCACAGCCTTTCGGGGACGGGCTAATCTCTCCCCATGGGCAACATCAAGGACATCCCGGTCACCTCTCTCGACGGCTCCGACGTCTCGCTGAAGGACTTCGGCGGACCGCTGCTGATCGTCAACGTCGCCAGCAAGTGCGGCCTCACCCCGCAGTACGAAGGCCTCGAGCAGCTCGCGAAGACCTACGGCGACAAGGGCCTGACCGTCGTGGGCGTGCCGTGCAACCAGTTCATGGGCCAGGAGCCGGGCACCGCCGAGGAGATCGCGACCTTCTGCTCGACCACCTACGGCGTCACCTTCCCGCTGCTCGAGAAGACCGATGTGAACGGCGACGCCCGCCATCCGCTGTACGCCGAGCTGACCCAGGCCGCCGACGCCGACGGCGAGGCCGGTGACATCCAGTGGAACTTCGAGAAGTTCCTCGTGAACGCCGACGGCGAGGTCGTCAACCGATTCCGTCCTCGCACCGAGCCGACCGATCCGACCGTCGTCGCCGCAATCGAATCCGTGCTCTGAGTCGATTTGGGGGCACCCGGTAAGCTGACCAGGCGAGAACTGATCAGCAGAGATTGAGGAGCGGTGCCATGGCGCGAGTGGTGGTCGACGTGATGCCCAAAGCCGAGATTCTCGACCCGCAGGGGCAGGCCATCGTCGGCGCACTGGGTCGGCTCGGATTCACCGGGATCGGCGACGTCCGTCAGGGCAAGCGCTTCGAGCTCGAGGTCGACGACACCGTCGACGATGTGACGCTGGAGCGGATCGCCGAAGAGTTGTTGACCAACACGGTGATCGAGAACTTCAACGTCTCCCGGGTCTCGGAGTAGGCGGCATGACAGCTCGTATCGGTGTCATCACCTTCCCGGGCACCCTCGACGACGTCGACGCCGCCCGTGCGGTCCGGCTCTCCGGCGCCGAACCTGTCGCGCTGTGGCACGGCGACGCCGACCTGAAGGGCGTCGACGCGGTCATCGTGCCGGGCGGCTTCTCCTACGGCGACTACCTCCGTGCCGGTGCCATCGCGCGCTTCGCGCCGGTGATGGGGTCGGTCGTCGAGGCGGCGGGCAAGGGCATGCCGGTCCTGGGAATCTGCAACGGATTCCAGGTCCTGTGCGAGGCCGGGCTCCTGCCGGGCGCGTTGACCCGCAACGAGGGTCTGCACTTCATCTGCCGCGACGAGTGGCTGCGCGTCGAGAACAACACGACCGCGTGGACGACGCGTTTCGAGCGCGGCGCGGAGATCCTGATCCCGCTGAAGTCCGGCGAGGGCCGCTACGTGGCGTCGGAGCGCAAGCTCGAGGAACTCGAGGGCGAGGGTCTGATCGTGTTCACCTACCCGGAGCGCAATCCCAACGGGTCGGCACTCGACATCGCCGGTATCTCCAGCCCGAACGGCCGGATCGTCGGTCTCATGCCGCATCCCGAGCACGCGACCGAGGCCCTGACCGGCCCGAGCGACGACGGGCTCGGCCTGTTCTACTCGGTGATCGACTCGGTCCTCGCCTCGGTGTGAGTGCGTCCGGATGAGCGACGCAACGCCGAAGATCCCGACGAGTGCGTCGGCGACCGGGCTCGGTGACTTCATCGACGCCTCGCCGTCGCCGTTCCATGTCTGCGCCACGGTCGCCCGCGAGCTCGAGAATGCTGGATACACAAGGCTTTTCGAGGAGCAGGCGTGGCCGGCTGCGGCCGGCGCGGCGTCGTCGAAGTCCTATGTGATCCGCGGCGGCTCGATCATCGCCTGGGAGACCGGCGACGGTCCCGCCTTCCGCATCGTCGGCGGCCACACCGACAGCCCCAACCTCCGGTTGAAGCAGCATCCCGACCGCACGTCGGCCGGGGTGGCCATGATCGCGCTCGAACCCTACGGCGGCGCCTGGCTCAACTCCTGGCTCGACCGAGATCTCGGTCTGTCCGGTCGGCTCGCCTATCGGGCGGGTGATCGGGTGGCGCACACTCTCGTCCACGTGACCGAGGCGGTGGTGCGGGTGCCGCAGCTGGCGATCCACCTGTCGGAGGACCGCAAGGGCGTATCACCCGATCCGCAGCGGCACGTCAACGGTCTCTGGGGTCTCGACGACGCCACCCCGGACGTTCTCGGCTGGGTCGCGGAGTACGCGGGCCTCGACCCAGACACCCTGTTGGGCTGGGAACTGATGACCCACGACGTCGCGCCGTCGGCGGTGATCGGTGCGGCCGAGAACCTGCTCAGCGCACCGCGTCTGGACAACCAGGGCACCTGCTACGCCGGACTCCGCGCACTGCTCGACGGCTCGTCGTCGGCGCATACGCGAGTGCTGGCACTGTTCGACCACGAAGAGGTCGGTAGCGGCTCCGAGCGTGGTGCCGCATCGGACTTCCTGGCCTCGATCTGCGAGCGGATCGTGTTGTCGCGCGGCGGTTCCCGCTCCGACTATCTGCAAGCGATGGCCGGGAGCGTGTGCCTGTCCGGCGACATGGCGCATGCGACGCACCCGAACTATCCGGAACGCCACGAGCCCGGCCATCGCATCTCGATCGGCGGCGGCCCGGTGCTCAAGGTGAACCAGAATCTTCGTTACGCCTCGGATGCGTTGGGAGAAGCCATCTTCGCGGTGGCGTGCGACGATGCGGGCGTGCCGATGCAGCGATACGTCCACCGCGCGGATCTGCCCTGCGGCTCGACGATCGGACCGATCACCGCGACCCGCACGGGCCTCACCACGATCGACGTCGGCGCGCCGCAGCTCGCGATGCACTCCGCGCGCGAACTGATGGGTGCCGCCGACGTGCCGATGTATTCCGCTGCGTTGCAAGCCTTCTTGGCTCGGAACTGAATCAGTAGGAGCGGGCGAACCCGAGCACGTTGTTCACGTACTCCATGGAGTTGTTGTAGCGCAGGATCGCGGTGGTCAGCGACGCCGGGTTGCGCAGGTCGAGACCCTCGTCGCACAGGTAGCGACCGGTGGTCAGCGCGGCGTCGAAGATGTTCTGCGGGTCCGCTTTGCCGTCACCGTTGCCGTCTGCGGCGTAGGCCTTCCAGGTGGACGGCAGGAACTGCATGGGGCCGACCGCGCGGTCGTAGGCCGCGTCGCCGTCGAGCTCACCGCCGTCGGTGTCGCTGATGACCTCGTTGCCGCCGAGCGAGCCGTCGAGGACGGGGCCGAAGATGGCGCTGCGCAGCACGCCGTCGGGATTGACGTTGCCCTGGTCGGCGTGGTGGGACTCGACCTTGCCGATGCCGGCGATGACCTTCCAGTCGATGCCGCAGCGCGGGGTGGTGTCGGCGAGGGTGCTCGCGGCCTTCTTGTAGGCGTCGTAGTTGGTCACGGGGACCGCGCCGGAGGTGACGCTCGCCGGGCGGATGACCGGGGCGGGTGCCGGCGTCGGGGCCGGGGCGATCGGATGCGCCCGCGCGGCGGGGGTGAGCGCGGGGGCCGCGGTGGCCGTCACGCCCGTGGAGAGGCTGCTGGGCTCCGGGGCGGCTGTCGGGTGCGACAGCTCGGCTCCTGCGGTGGCCGCGCCCGCCAGGACTCCGACGGGGAGGAGGGCCGTGGCCCACAGCGGTGTGCGTGTTTTCTTCCGTGGCTTGGAATGCTTACCCAAAACTTACTGACCTCACGTGTACTGCTCGTGGTTCGTGCTCTCGGAACCGAGCCGACCGTACACGTGGTCGTGAGCAAAGCGTTATCTTCCCGTGACCAACAAGGGTATGGACAGCGGGTCAGGTTTGTGTCTTCGCAGGTAGTCGGGGGCAGCCGGTCTCCGATGTGAGACGGCCCACACGCGCCTCAGTTCGGACGCAGAACGGACATCGTGGAACCCTCGCTGAGCACGATGTAACCCTCGACGACCTTGATCAATCCGGGCGAACCGACGCCCTGTTCCCAGGCCACTCTGTTCTCAGGTGTCAGGGCAGTCAGCTGCCCCTGGTTCGACAGGATCATGGTGGTGCCCGTCGATCCGATGCAGGCCGGATTGGCCAGGATAGGCTGCTCCGGACCGGGCGGCGGACCGCTGCCGATGTGATCGCCGTCGGCGAGCGCGTACGTCGTCCGCGACCCGTCGAGGCGTCCGAAGTTCACCAGTGAGCCGCAGGCAATGGCGCCCGACTTCGACAGTTCGCGGTCGCTGATCCGCCACAGTGCGCCCTGACGAGCCGGATCGCGCACCTCGTACTCGCCGCGATCGGCGAAGATGCGGTTGGAGGCGGTCAGCAGCGGCAGCGTCGACGGCCCGGATTCGACCTGCAGGCCCTCCGAGTCGTCGACGGGGTCGGGGTCGACGCGTCCGTTGATCGTGGCGTACGTGGTGACACGCTCGGCGTTGTAGTCCTGGTGCTCGACGGTGACGCCCGTCGGATAGAGGGCGATGTCGCACTGGTCGCAGGCGATGCGGTTGTCGCCGTTCGTCGGGTTGACCAGGAACTGGCTGGCGTCGGCGGTCTTGACGACGACGATGTCGCCGGTGACCTCGATGTCGACGATCGGTGCCGCGAAGGTGCGTGCCCAGATGGTCTTGCCGGCCGGCGTGTTCAACGAGAGCTGGTGACCGACCCGGTTGACCCGTAGGAAGTTGTTGCCGAGTCCCACGACCTTCTTGGTGTCGAGGTATCGGGCCGTCTGCGTCGGGACCCCGGCGTCGTCGACGAGATAGAAGCCGTCGTCGAGCGGGGTGCCGAGTTGGACGGCGCACCCCACCTGGCCGGCCTCGTTGAAGGCGCAGTCGCCCTGGCCGGCGTTGACCGGGGAGTCCCAGAGGAGACGGCCGTTGCGGCGGTCCACCATCGTGAACGAGCGGCCCAGGCCCGACGGGTAGGCGATGAGCCAGCCCTCGTCGGAGGTGTCGACGACCTGAATGGTCACCTCGTCGCGATAGTCGGGGAGATCCTCGTGGCCGACGATGGTCCAGGCGATGGACGGCGCACGGTGGTAGTCGCGCAATTCCCCGTACGCGTAGTCGGTGTCGTCCGCCTGGTGTTCACCGCTGGAGAGCACCACGCCGGCGGTGATGAGCATCGCTGCGCAGAGGATCAGTACGACCGTCCCGATGCCGAACGGCAGGCGCGCGGAGAGCGCCCGGGCGCGGGAGCGTGAGGACATGGCTAAGAGTGAACCATGGCGTTTCCGCGGGCCACGAGGTGCACTGTTCTCTATGGACCCACTGCAGGATGTACTGGTGACCCTCACGGTCGTGACCACGGGACTCAGCGCCGGTGTGCTGGCAGGTTTCGGCTACGCCGTGATCCCCGGACTGACCCGCGCCGGCGCCGACGTCGCGGTCGTGGCGATGCAACGAATGAACACTGCCATCCTCAATCCGCTGTTCGCGGTCATCTTCGGCGGTGGCGTCGTGTTCGGTGCCCTCGGTACCTGGGCCGCATGGAATGACGGGCTGCGCTGGTGGGTCCTCGCCGCAACCCTCCTCACGCTGTTCGGCATCGTCATCACCATGACGGTGAACGTCCCGGCCAACAACCGCCTCGATGCCGCCGCCGATGTCCACGGCACGGAGGCAGACCGGGTCTGGGCCGAATTCACGTCAGTGTGGATGCCGTGGAACATCGTTCGATCGGTGCTCACCACCGCTGCGGTCGTCGTCCTGGTGGTCGGGTTGCTCGTGGGTTAGAACGGGGGCGGGCCGTCCGCGGCCTCGCGGCGTTCGCGCTCCCGCTGGTTGCGGGCACGCTCCGCCCGCCGGCGTGCGTGCTTGTGCGCGAGCCGGTTGCTGGTGGGCGGGGTGTCGTCCCCGGTGATGACCCGTGGGGTCGGTGGGGCTTGGGGTGGCTGTTCGTAGC